>JBEDCT010000118.1:0-12948 GCA_041176665.1 Bacteroidota bacterium
GTTGAAAATTGATCAGTTGGAAATCTATTTCCTTATGTACTGATCCATATTTTTTAAATTCTTCTAATAATTCGAGTATGTCTTGGTCAATACTCTTGCAGTTACTTGCGTCAATGGTGATTTTTGAGTGAGGAGCTGCGTTTTCTAATGTTGTATGAATTCCTACCTTATTTAAGAAGGTTACTTCCTCCGATAATTTGATGTGTAATACACCATCTACCTCTGTCTTGGTGAAGTGATTTTGAAAGTTTCTGCGTAAAATAAAATAAATCGAAACAATGAGTCCAATTCCAATTCCCTTTAATAAATCGGTGAAAAGTACTCCAACAATGGTCAGAATAAACGGAATAAACTGGTCCATTCCTTTCAAATACATATCTTTAAACAATCCTGCTTTCGTTAATTTATACCCAACCATAATTAAAATGGCAGCCAATGATGCCAACGGAATTTGATTCAGAACACTTGGCAAAAGAACAATTGCTACAATCAAAAATACACCATGGAAAACGGTCGCTAATTTAGTTTTTCCTCCAGCATCTATGTTTGCAGAACTTCTAACCACTACTTGAGTAATCGGTAATCCACCTATAAAACCAGAAAATACATTACCCATTCCCTGTGCAATCAGTTCGCGCTTTGTTGGTGTTATGTTTTTTTCAGGATCTAATTTATCCGTTGCCTCAACACTAAGTAAAGTCTCCAAACTCGCCACTAACGCAATGGTTATTGCAATGGTGTACACGTTCAAATTCGATAAGGCGTTAAAATTAGGGAAAATCAGAAATGTTGATAGCTCATTTATGCTATTTAGTACAGGTAATTGAACCAAATGCTTGGAGCCAATTTCTAACGATGAACCTTTAAAAATGAGTTGTAAAAGAACACCAATTAGGACAACAATTAACGCACTTGGAATTAATTTCATGACCTGGTTTTTCTTGAACATAGGTCGATCTAATACTACAATCAGAAGAATTGATAATAATCCGATGACTACCGATCCTTCCTGAAATGCTTGTAGTGAATAAGCCAATTCAGAAAAGGTATTATGTCCATCTAATTGCCAAAAGGATTCATCTCCAAAGAAATCTTTGTCGTACCCTACTAAATGAGGTATTTCTTTCAAGATGAGCGTAATACCTATGGCAGCCAACATGCCTTTGATGACAGATGTTGGAACATATTTGGCAATAATTCCCAAATTGAAAAAACCAAAAAACAATTGAATAATTCCAGCTAAAATGACAGAAACTAAGAATGCTTCGTAACTTCCAAGAAGGCTGATAGATGTGATAATAATGGTAATAAGTCCGGCTGCAGGACCCGACACCCCCACGCGTGAGCCACTCATTAAACCTACGACAATTCCACCAACTACGCCCGCAAGAAGTCCAGGAAACAAACTTGGCAGCGATTCGATATTCTCTACATTCGTAGAAGCTAGACCAATTCCGAGGCAAAGGGGCAAAGCGACTAAAAAAACGACTAATCCAGCGAGAAGGTCTTTCCCGATGTATTTATTTAAAACATTCATACAATAGTTATTAATTAAGGATTCAAAACGAGTATTCTTAACTAATCACCTCTGGAGGCTGATGGTTCTTGAAATCTATGAGGGATGAATGGTCATTCTTGTGATAATAGAAATTGGAACGCTTCGCATAAAAAGGGGTGATAAACTCCATGTTGTCAAAATATTCCTTTTCTAATTCCTCGTCAATTAATAAAGAGAAATCGCCTTCATCCGCATCAAGTTCATCTGCAAAACTAAATTCTAAAGATGTTTCTTGATCAACTTTTGACAATTCTTTAGCTACGGCAAATGAAATCGAAATCACATTCATCATGCATAACTGGCAGACAAATACGAATAAAAAAAACAAGGATTTATTTTGTGCTTTCATTTAGCGCCTAACTTTTATCCTATTGAATAACGCCTAAATTCTTACCAACTTTGATAAAAGCAGCAATTGCTTTATCTAAATCGGCTCGAGTATGAGCTGCAGAAATTTGTGTTCGAATGCGTGCTTGTCCTTTCGCAACAACCGGGTAGAAGAATCCAATCGCATAAACACCTTCCTCTAACAGTTGATTAGCAAATTTTTGTGAAAGTGCCGCATCGTATAACATGATTGGAACGATTGGTGAGTCTCCAGGTTTAATGTCAAAACCTGCCTCAATGATATGCTTTTTGAAATAGCGTGTATTTTCTTCCAAACGATCACGTAATTCTGTAGTTGAGCTTAAAATATCAAAGACTTTGATCGATGCTCCTACTATTGCAGGCGCCAAAGAGTTAGAAAACAAATACGGACGAGAACGCTGACGCAATATTTCGATGATTTCTTTTTTACCTGTGGTATATCCACCCATCGCACCACCTAAGGCTTTCCCAAGGGTACCGGTAATGATATCTACTCTGTCCATTACACCGCAATGCTCTGGAACTCCACGACCTGTTTTTCCAATAAATCCAGCAGAGTGACATTCATCTGTCATGACAAGTGCATCATATTTATCTGCCAAATCACAAATTTGATCCATTTTGGCGATATCACCATCCATAGAGAAGACTCCATCCGTTACGATGATACGAAAACGTTGGTCTTGCGCTTTGATCAATTGAGCTTCTAAGTCATTCATGTCTGAATGCTTATAACGATAGCGAACAGATTTACACAAGCGAACGCCATCTATTATAGAAGCATGGTTCAGTTCATCTGAGATAATCGCATCCTGTTCTGTAAAAAGAGGCTCAAATAATCCACCATTTGCATCAAATGCGGCTGCGTACAAAATAGTATCTTCCGTTCCGTAGAATTCTGCAATTTTAGCTTCTAATTCTTTGTGTATATCCTGAGTACCGCAAATAAAACGAACAGACGACATTCCAAATCCGTGAGTGTCTAACGCATTTTTTGCGGCAGATACTACTTCCGGATGCGAAGATAATCCCAAGTAATTATTGGCACACATCACCACCACTTCTTCACCTGTTGAAATGGATACTTGCGCTCCTTGCGGACTTGTAATAATGCGCTCTTTTTTTAATAGTCCATTTTCTTCTATGGACGTTAACTCTTCAGATAAAAATTGTTTGATTGATCCGTACATATTAATTTTTTGCGCGTTCTTGAATTTTCTTTGTAATCAGTTGCGATAACAATTTAGCTTCTTTTTCAGATAATTTTCTTCCAAAAGAAATTTTCTTCTGGAAATAATCGAAAGAAAATCGTTCGCCACCGTTAATCCATGGTGAGGATTCCCAAATGGACTGAAACGAACCTTGCTTCGGTATTTCGTAAGTCATGTTTTTGATGTTGTCGAAGTAATAGGGGTAAGACTTACCGTAAGACAAAATGCTTTTTTTCAAATGAAAGGCACGGTCATCAATCTTGATAAATTCTTGTCCAAACATGATCCACAGAAACGTTTTCGACACTCGGAATGCATAATAGCACCAAAACACAATAAAAACCCATAGAATAATCACTTCTTGTTCTTTGAGCGGCATCACATTGAGCGCCCAGAACACTGTTCCGCCGATAGCGTACCACATTGCCAGCCATGAACCCATAATTGCGTTGATCCACACATTTTTCTCTGGGTCAACAACAATTGTTGTTTTCGTTCGTTGGTCAACAAAACTGATTCTATTTCCTATCCACTTCACCTTACAAAATTAAAATAAAAAAGCCCCGTTTCACAACGGGGCTTTCAACTTATTCGATTATTTTAGAAATGCCATAAATCGTGTTCCCATTTACGGATATCTTCTTTTATTCTTTCTGCTTCATACAACGCATCAACACCGTATTTGTAATCTTGAATCTCACGATCGAACTTGTCTGAAACTTTGTAAATTGTTGAGTTAAATTTACGTTTCCAGAACAAATCATCCATGGACATCCATTGTGCATCGTTACGGTCATTGTAGACATAATAGTTTATGATTACGTTACGCAACTCCTCAAAGTACATCCAAAACATCTCACGTTCTTCCACACGTCCTTCATATTCTTCAAACGTATTTCCAGTAGAACTAAATAAAAACGGTTTACCTGTTTGATCGTATACAAGTAATTCACCACGAGTTGGAAGTTCACCTTCTCCTGGTTCCTCATATGTATATCTTGCTACCGGAGCGATTCCAATGATACGTCGGTCTAATAATGAACGTTCTTTGTCGAAAAACCAATCTTCTTTGATATTGTAAGCCACAATATTGCTAGATGGAATGTACATTGTAATTCCGTCTTTACGAACGGGTGAATTCACAGAAGCGAAATCCCACCATTCTTGCAGCTTCGTAATTTCAATTCCGAACAAATCCTCGTAATCAGGATCAGAACGCAAAGAATCCAAGTAAGCAGTTAATGTTTGATCCGTTTTAACGATGTCAAGTGTATCTTCAGAAACTGGACGATAGATTCGCAATTTAGGACCAATACCACCGGAAGTTACCACACCGTTAATTTCATTACGGTATTTTTTCACTTCAAAATAGTCATTTTGTCCTTGGTGTGCGATTGGATACTTAAAACTAAATCCATCTTCCACATCCGGATAAAACTCACTAGAAACGCGGTACATTGTTAAGTCGCCCAACATTATGTGACGCAACATGATTGTCCAAAGAGACCAGCGACGTTGATCTTTGTTCCAAGTTGGATCATCGATGTCGTTTGGCGAAGACGGACGGTAAGATGAACCAGAAGCTAAATCACCATCAAAGTAATCATATGGTAAGAAGATATCATGATTTATCCTTTCACGAGAATCAATTCGAGAAAACACACGTTTCGACCATACTAAATCCGCTTCGCGAACATACTCTGGTTGAACAGCTTGTCTAACTGGAACTTCCTCCTTGATTACGACCCCGTCTTTTACCCCATTGGGCAATGTATTATAGGGTCCTCTTTGAGGACGATCTTGGCCATAGCTTACTAAAGTAAACATACATCCGACAACCAACAATACATTTTTCATACGCATTTCTTTTAATTTATCACTATTAAGGAACTACCTTAAGAACTCCTGAAGCAATTGCTGGAGTTGCTGTACCTGTTCTTTTGTAGGTAACATCAATCGCAATTTTCTTGCCCGCTTTAATTTTAGCAACTACACTTGAAGGTACACGGTCACCGGAGAAAGGAATCGTTTCGTTTCCGATCGAAATCTCACCACCCATTACCGTAAATCCAACCCCTGTAAATGGACTATCTGGACCTAAACTTACCACAGCTTTGAATCCTGTCGTTTTTGAGATCGTTGTCCCTTGCAATTGTGCACTTGGGAAAGGTTTTACTTTGTATTTAAACGTACCAAAGCTTTTAGACTTACCATCTTTATCCTTACCTGTCAGTGTAATTGTAACAAATTTCGAAGGACCTGTGATGTTTACATAGAATCCATTGTATTTGTTACCATCTGAATCTGTCCAAGAAGACTTCGTTTTCGTACCACCGTTCACAGTGATATCCGAACTAACCATACCTGCTACAACTGGAACAACTTTGTTATTCCATCCTTTGTAAAGAACGCTCATTTCAGGCAATGAAATAGATCCTTGTGGTTTAGCGATAGCGACTTTCCAAGACCAAGGACGACGGTATTCAACTCCTGACTTGTTACGAATCATCACCGTTCCACTTAAATTCATTTCTCCAGATCCTGATGCTCTTGTTTTAACTGACCCAATTCCATCCGTTACAACAACTGACCCTTGACCAGAAGTAATCTCAGGGTTGTTATCTGAATCATAAGCTGCCATCGTTACTTTCAACTCAATTTCTTCACCTTCTGTAGCCACACCAGGACCAGAAACTAATTCTTGAATTTTATTGAAAGAGAATTCTCCAACTGTTACCTTACTTTTCAACAAGTTCACCGCTTTTGCACGTGCACTTAAAATCTCATTTTGCATAGAGGACAATGAAGCCAAAGCACCTACCATTGGAGCGTGGTCAAAAGTACGACCCAACCAATGGATGTTTTTTTGCTCGTGGTGATCAGCGAATTCGATTTTCGTTAATTCCTGGTATAGTCCAAGTAGAACTTCTACATCCTCAGGATTCACTTTATTCGATTTAGCATTAATCATTGCAGCAATTTTCTCTTGCAATTTAAGGTTTGGCATATTATCATTGATATCCGTTACCTTCACTTTCCAATTATTTTTCTCTCCTTCACGGTACGTTCCTGTCTGCTCAACAATGAACTTACGGAAACCGTTATATTGTTTCCATAATTTAACTCCGTGTTTAGTAGGATCTAACCTAGTGATTTCTGAACCAACAATTTCGTGCATTGGAATATCAAACTGATCCTTTGCTTGTACCGCCATTAAATTCAAACGTGCTGGTTGAAGAGGAAATTTTGGATCGTATTTCTTCCACACGATTACCTTTTCATCATCTGCTTTTACCGTTTTCACGTCTTCGTTCGCCTTCTCCATCATTTCTAACTTGATGTCGTCGATGTATTTTATTAAAGAACCAGCCTCTTTATCGATTTTTTCAATCATACCTAGGTATTTTTTGATTTTTTCGATTTTTGCTTTACCTGATTCGTCTTTTGCTGTTGAACTGATTTCTTCGATCAACGCACTTTTTGCTGCGTTACCACGCTCTAATTGTGTAATACTACCACGTTGGATGTTCTCTTCGATCGCAACGAATGCATCCAAAATTTGTTTGGAAACGTTCAATGCAAGAAGAGCAGTCAAAACGAGGTACATCATACCAATCATCTTCTGTCTTGGGGTTTCCTTACCACCTGCCATAATTTCTAGCTTTTAGTTTGTTTGTAATTAAATAAAATTAGTACCTACTAAAATTAAGCTCTCATAGCTTTCAACATGTTACCATATACGTTGTTCAAATCAGTTAAGTTTTGAGACAACATAGACATGTTTTCACGGTAAGCTGCCGTATCCTTAGCTGAGGCAGCTAAGTCTGTCATGATGTTTTTGATGTTTTCTTGAAGTGAACTCATTTGTCCAAGTGTATCCAAGTAATCTTGAGAAGATTTCAATTGTAATTCGTACACATTGTTCAACGCTCCAAGGTTTTGACCTAATTTTTGCATTTCAGAACCAAAGTTTCCTTGTCCTTCACCTGCAATACCAGCAATTGCTTGAGCAGATGCCGCATATTGATCTGTTAATTTAGATAAACCAGCAGAAGCCGTTTCTAAACTTTTTACATATGAATCTGTTGCTCCAGCAGCTGTTGCTACTGCACCAAGAGACTTTGCATTGTCAGCTAAATTTGACATACCATCTTTCAAGCGCGTTAATAATGCTGAATCGATTCCTGCTTTATCTAATTCTTTAGCAAGACCATCTGCAGCTCCACCGCCACCTAGACCACCTTTTTTCAATAAAGGTAATAAACGATTGTCTTCATTATTTTCTTGTACTGCTAACTCAGGGAAAACACGTGTCCAATCTGGATCTTCGTGCATTGGTTCAAGCGCAATAAATGCAAAAATCCCCGCCTCTGTCAACAACCCTGCGATCAACATCGCATCACATCCTGGCCAGTGCATGATCTTAAATAACGCACCAACAATTACCACCGATGCTCCAAATCCAGAAAGGTATTTAACAAATAACTTATACTTTCTTGAAGCAAAAAAACCACCATTACCACTCATAACTTTTGATTTTAAATTAAACTATAGATTAACATTGATTACTTAATTGTAATATCGCTTTGGATCTCTTCTCCGTTCTCCGCTTCGATATTTTTACCACCACGACCCAAGTGAGTCATTGTGTTTCTAAATCCAATATAAGACTTAGCTGTATCTTGGTATTCAAATGAACGTGTACTGTTCATTAAATAGAATCCAATATCTTTCCACGAACCACCTCGTGTAACTTTACGTTTTTTAGCTGGATGATCTCCATCCTTCGCATCGTATTCGTAATCCGCACTCATGTCCGTTTCAAATTCATACGCAGATGGATCATAAGCGGTTGAACACCATTCAGCAACGTTTCCAGCCATACAATATAAACCAAATCCATTTGGATTGTAAGAGTAAACTTTCACTGTATAGAATCCACCATCCTCGAAGTAACGACCTCTCATTGGTTTGAAGTTAGCCAAGAAACATCCACTTGCATTTCTAATGTAAGGACCTCCCCATGGGTATTGTGCCATGTCTAAATCTCCACGTGCTGCTCTCTCCCACTCACTTTCAGTTGGTAAACGGAAATCGTTTACAAACAAGTCACCGTTTGACTGCAACCAAGAATGGAAAATTTGAGTTCTCCAAACTGAGAATGCTTTTGCTTGAGGCCAAGTAACACCTACTACTGGGTAGTTGTCATAAGCAGTATTCCAGAAGTAGTTTTGAGCCATTGGCGTATGATTAGCATACGTAAAGTCTCTCACCCAACAAAGTGTATCTGGATAAATATTGATTCGTTCTTTAATGATGAAACGACTTCTATCTGTATGCCCACGAATGGCATTGTGTTGTCCTTTACTATCTGTAAATCCTAAATCCAAATCTTGACCTGGATTAGCGAGGATTGAACCTTTCAATGAATTGGTGTCATTAATCTTGGTTACCCCTTCTGCCCACTGATCTACATAAAGTGTCGTATCGACCCATACTTTATTTGTATTTTGATCTACAGTATATAAAGTTGAACGATGTTGATCATTTGACTTATAGTCTTTACCAAGTGGTTCGCGACGATCTCTTCTGTAGATGTTGTTCGCTGCATCTCCATTCAAACTATCGTAAGCGAATGATTTACGCGCATCGATTGCTTTTGTAATTACTTTACCACGACGAGCTGCCTCTTTGTAATCAATCCAGAAGTAATCGAAGAACAATAAACGTGTATCGATTTCTCTTCTTTTGTAGAAACTTTCATCAGCACTGTAATACATATCTGACAACAAGAAAGCAATCTCTGGGTCCTCATAATCAACTGGTTCAGCCCAATTTAACGTAAAATATTTACGATTTTCGATACGTCCACCTTGATTGTAGGTTGTTTTCGCAGTACCACCTTTTGCTTGTTTGTCCGGAGCATTTTTCTTAGCTGCACCACTATACATCTGGAAGATTCCTCTTAAGTCATCATCTGACATCACCACATCAATTTTTTGATCAGGCGATGAAGTAATTCCATATTTCTTTTGGTCGTATTGGAAACCGTTTACTAACTTTTTCCCTTTTCCTTTTCCCTTATCGTAAGTACCCATCATCGTCAAATACGTTTGATCCGCATTTGCGTTGTTCGTTGAATCCATAAATAACTGGAACGAGGTGTTACCACCTTGAATATCAGAACCCATATTCATTAGTGTACGATATGGCTCTTTGAAGAAATTGTCTGGGACATTCACCCAACGTTCAGCTTCTTCATCAAAACTTCTTCTGTACAATTTCTCACGAGCGATGGAGTCACGAACCCAGTTAACGAATTGACGGTACTCATTGTTAGAGATCTCCGTTGCATCCATGTAGAAAGCAGGAACGGAAACCGTTTTTTTACGAGCTGAATGCATTCCCATGATGTCTTCATCGTCCTCGCCGGATTGAAAAGCACCAGAAGGAACGTAGACCATGCCCAAAGGCATTTTCCCAGGTCCTAATACATCTGGATACCAGGTGTCTCTACCACTCACACCCACTAAATTTCCTTCTACATCACTACAAGAGTATAAGAAAGTTAGTACAAATAAAAAACTAATTAATTTTTTCATTCTTTTGTTTTTGGTTCTGCCATTATCCAAATTACCTTGCTACAGGATTCTTTTAACTTGGGGTATAACGTAGGAACTATAAAAATGGTTACATTATATTTTGTACGTCTACTACAACGTACGTGGGTGTCTCGCTTTTGTCTTTGGAGGTGGTGGTATGAAATAACAATATTTCACCATCATCTCGTGAGATCCACGAGAAACACTTGCTAATTTATTAATCGTAATATCGTAAGAATATCCTACTTGAAATTTCGGGATTGGAGAATATCCTAACATCACCGCAACGGCATCTGAAGTTCTGAAAGATAATCCACCATATGCATCTTTGCCATCCATCTTAAACAGGTAACGCGCATTCAAATCAGCTGAGAATTTAACTAAATCGGTACGGACTAACATTTGTGCATCGATGATTCCATTCGCAACATCTTTAAACTTGTATCCACCCATTAAATAATAGTGACGAGCTGTTTGGTAGCTCTGAGTAATTGTTGCGATTGTCTCTGACAGGTCTGATTCGGTTAAGTGTGTTGAAGAAAGACCCACATAGTAGTCTTTCGCTTGGAAATACAAACCGAAGTTCGCGTCTATCGCCGTTGCTGCAAATCCTACAGGTAAGGTTGGATCAATTACAGAAGTTGGTGGCACCCAATTTGGATCCATACCAAAATTCATCAGTCCTATTCCAACCCCTACACCTAGAACACCTGCGCGTCCAATTTGTATCGGATAAGAATAATTTAAAAGAAGGTTGTTTTGACGAGAGAAACCAATCGCATCGTGGTAGAAATTGATTCCTATTCCACCTGGCAAAAAACGAGATAGATTGGATTCAATATTTAAGATGGCAGAGTTAGGAGCCCCATTGACTTTATCCCACTGGTTTCTATAAATCGACGTTGCACAAATTCCATTGTACAAGTCAAGACCTGTTTTACCCGGATTGATACTCATTTTATCAAAAATAAAGTGAGTAACGAGCTTATCTTGTTGCGCTTGGATAGATCCAATTACTGCAACTAACAAGATAGTTAATAGCTTGGTTTTCAATAGCATATGGTTTATTTAACAACTTAAAACAGCGATTCCACCAAGGAAAAAACTATTTTAAGGTGCTAAAATAAGTAATTTAAATTTAAAAATAAAACGAAATCAGAATTTAATACCACCCTTAACCCAGTTTTTGATAGGTTTTCCACCACAGATCTGGCATTTCATTATTCATAGCATTATCATAATCCGCTTTATTGCATGGAACCATGTGGTGCCGTTCATATTTGGTTCCACTTTGAGGTGGATATGGCACTTCCATCCACCAGCGTGCAGATTTGTTGCTTTTATAAAAAATAATTTCTCGTCCTGAATCCTCTAGAAAAACAGTAAAGCGCGTGTATTCAGATTTACTACCTAATGGGAAATCCCCTTTTCTAGACATTGTTCCTTGGATAAAGTACCATATGATCTCAGCGAGCAATTTATCTGACATCAGATTTACACTTTCGAAATTAAAAATTCCGAATGAAGTTACCTTATCCGCAATTCCAGCATAGCGTGCGATCTGGCAGATTTGCTCTGCATAAAAACCATTTGGAATTCCGCTTACATTCATGGTTTCAGATCCTTTTACGGATTGAAAGTCGATATTGATGATATCGGCATTCCGAATATGGGGCTCTGCCTTTGTGAAATCTTGATTAAACTCACCCAATCTGCAAATATCAAAATACAGCTTTTCAAATAAATCAAATTCTTTAGCGCTCGCATAGGGGATTTGCAAGCCAATGTTTGCATGGTTAAAGAGGTAACATGGACGTTTAAGAAGGATTTGACTCAAATATCCATTCGCATGAATGTCTTCTTCCGGTGAACCGAGATCGAGTGAATGATCGATGGAACAAATATTCACCAATTGTTCGAGTTTCTCGTAGCCCGTGTACATGGCCACGGTTAAATCTTGACTTCCACCAATGATAATGGGAATGATTTGATTTTTGACTAATTCCGTGACAACTTTCGAAACGGCAAAATAGGTATCCTCTAATGTTTTTCCGGGCAGGATATCACCTAAATCATAAATTGGACTTTTCCAATCTTGTTCATGGTGAAGGGTGTAAAGAGCTTCGCGAAATTTGGATGCAGACGATTTATTCTCTTCGCCATTTCCTCGGAATTCGGGAACATAAAAAAGTGCGCAGCTATTTTTCTCAAGTTCTGGAAAATCTGTTAGGTGCTTATTTACATAGGCGCCCAGCTGTTGACCTTGCCACGTTTCAGTGTCGTTTACAGCTTGGAAATATATCGAGATATCGTTCATTCTATTGTCTTTAAACAACAAATCTAAACAACCTTTCCTTGGTAAATTTAACAGGCAGAAAAAGAAATGAAACCGTTTCCGTGTAAAACTCTATTTATTCAAAATAGCAGCAATGTTTGGTTTGAAATAGCGATCAGATTTCAAGACCTTGCCATCTTCGCGGTAGATTGGTTTTCCATCGGCATCCAACTTACTCATGTTAGACCGTTGAATTTCTTCAAAAACTTCCACAATTTTATCTTGTAATCCATGTCTTAAAATGGTGCCACAAAGAATGTACAATTGATCTCCGAGGGCATCTGCGATTTCAACGATGTCGTTATTTAACGCCGCTTCTAAATACTCTTCGTTTTCTTCTTTCATTAAGTCAAAACGCAACTGAACTTCTTTCGCCGTGAGGTCCGACTTTAATTCATAATGATTTTCAATTCCGAATGAATCGTGAAAGGTTTCAACTGCTCCTATGATTTCGTTAAATTTCATTTCTGACATTTTAAAAGTTCAATAATTTCTTCATCCCATCGGCTACTTTCGCTGCATTTGGTAGAAGCTCTGCTTCGAGTGCACCATTCAAGGGAATAGCTGGGGTATCAATCGATGCCACAATTTCTATTGGGGCATCCAATGATTTGAAATGTGAACGTTGTAATCTTCCCGCTAGTCCTTGTGTGAAGCTACATTCAATAGACTCTTCGGTAACGAGTAGGATTTTCCCGTGTCGTTCGCACAAGGCACCCATCGCTTCAATATCAAGTGGATTGATGCTGCGAAGGTCTAAGATTTCTACTTGTCCTTCAAAAGAGTTGGCTGCTTCTATACTCCAATAAACTCCTCTACCGTAGGTAATGACGCCAATGGACTCACCCGCCAAACGTTTTTCATCTGATGCGG
>JBEDCT010000119.1:0-7556 GCA_041176665.1 Bacteroidota bacterium
ACTTTCGTTTTTTAATGGATGCCTTTCCAGAACAACAAAACAAGTTAACCTTTATATACCGTGAAGATCGCAAAACAGAGAGTTTCACGAAAACACAAGCCACACACTATTTTGCTTTAAAACCATGAAAACTACACTCATCTCTTCACTTCTATTGCTAGCAAGTTTCCACGTTTCTGCACAGAAAAAGTTTGCACAATTGGATCAAGAATTACCGACGCCAAATGAATTCCATACGGCATCCGGTGCGCCAGGACACAACTACTATCAGCAAAAAGCCGATTATAAAATGAATCTGGTGATTGACGATGCGACACAAAAACTAAGTGGATTTGAAACAATTACCTACACCAATAACTCTCCGGATCGCTTGGATTATTTATGGTTGCAGTTAGACCAGAACATCTATGACGAGAACTCCGATACAAAGTTAATCGAGGTGGAGAAAATGGAGGACTTTAAATCCATGGGAGATATTCGTAAACGTGACTTTAAATACGATGGTGGATTCAAAATTGAGCAAATCACGAATACATCTGGACAAAAAATGTCTTACTTCATCAACAAAACCATGTTGCGCATCGACTTGGAAAAACCATTGATGCCGCACACGAGCATTACCTTTCAAGTGAAATGGTGGTACAACATCAACGACCGCATGCAAGTGGGTGGACGCTCAGGATACGAGTATTTCGAAAAGGACCAAAATTACTTGTACACTGTCGCCCAATTTTTCCCAAGAATGTGCGTCTACAACGACGTAACTGGATGGCAGAACAAGCAGTTCCTTGGCCGTGGAGAATTTACCTTGCCTTTCGGAGATTATGAGGTCAACATTACCGTTCCTGCTGACCACGTTGTCGCAGCGACCGGAGAATGTCAGAATTACGGAAGTATCTTAAGCGCAGAACAAAAGAAACGCTTGGAACAAGCACGTAAATCGGATGTCCCAGTAATCATCGTGACCCAAGCAGAAGCGGAAAAAGCAGAGGCAGATAAATCGAAAAAAACAAAAACGTGGACGTATAAAGCTACGAATGTGCGTGACTTCGCATTTGCTACTTCTCGTAAGTTCATTTGGGATGCGCAAAACATGCCAGTAAATGGAAAAAATGTGTTGTGTATGTCCTATTATCCGAAAGAAGGAAATCCACTTTGGGAGCGTTACTCTACGAAATTAGTTGCGCATACCATCAAGACGTATTCGAAATACACGGTTGATTATCCTTATCCAGTAGCGATTTCTGTTCACAGCAAATGGATTGGAATGGAATACCCAATGATTTGTTTTAATGGTGGTCGTCCAGAATCCGATGGAACGTATACGGAAGGAGAGAAATACGGCATGTGGGGAGTGATTATTCACGAAGTTGGACACAATTTCTTCCCGATGATCATCAATTCGGATGAGCGTCAGTGGACATGGATGGACGAAGGATTAAACACCTTCGTGCAATACTTAACGGAACAAGAATGGGAACGCGGATATCCATCTCGTCGTGGTCCTGCATACATGATGGCTGATTACATGCGTGGTGATAAAAGTACGATTTCACCCATCATGACGAATTCGGAGTCCATCATGCAGTTTGGAAACAACGCTTACGGAAAACCAGCAACAGCGTTGAATATTCTTCGTGAAACCATCATGGGACGCGAACTATTCGATTATGCATTTAAAACCTATTGTGAACGATGGAAATTCAAGCATCCAACACCTGCCGACTTCTTCCGAACAATGGAGGATGCATCCGCAGTGGATTTAGATTGGTTCTGGAGAGGATGGTTTTACGGTACAGACAATGTTGACATCACGATTGACGATGTGAAGTGGTTTCAGTTGAACACGATGAATCCAACCATCGAAAAAGGACTGAAAGAAGAGCAAAACGCACAAAAAGATCCATTTATTGGCGATACGCGCAATAAAACGAGCATTACAGAAACGGTGAACGAAAAAGATCCGAACATCGATGACTTTTACGGAAATAGAAACATCTATTTTGTAGATGCCTTGGACAAAAAAGAATACGAAGAGTTTTGCGCAAAATTGGACGCAAAGGATTTGGCTTATTTGAATTCCAACAAGCAATTTTACGAAATCAGTTTTAAAAACATCGGTGGACTCGTGATGCCTTTGATCATCGAATTTACATTTGCAGATGGAACAACAGAGGTACGTCGTATTCCTGCCGAAATCTGGAGAGTTTACGAGGAGAAAGTCAGTAAAGTGTTCATTTTCGACCAGGAAGTGAAATCATTCCGTTTGGATCCATTCTTAGAAACAGCGGATACCGACTTGAATAACAATACCTGGCCTCGTGAAATGCAAGCGACGCGATACCAATTGTACAAGCAAGAACAGACGAGAAAAGAAAATCCAATGCAACGACAGTTACGTGTGGATGAGCTTCAGAAGAAAAATTAAATCTTTTGAAAAGCTACTAGCTCTCGCGTATTTGTTGAGGCAATCAAGAAATAATAGTGTCCAGCAGGAAGTTTATGCGTTTCCATTGGAAGTTCTTGTTTCCCTGAAGCCAGTTGTCCATCAAAAGACTGTGCAATCGCTTTGCCCTGCTGATCAACGATGAAAATTTGATAGTGTTCACCCTGTGATTGAAAACGCAAGGTCGTGTTGGATGGAGTTGGATTTGGATAAGCCAAGGGCTTTTGCTTCTGTGCTTCTTGCTCTGCTAATCCGACACTGCAACCAGATAAGACATCTAAGAAGGTGATGTTTTGCTCGAACAGGGCTTGTATACTTGATTCCGATGCTTCAAACCAATCGCGTAGAATGGATGCATACACATTTCGGAAATCGATTTGCATTGGCACACCCGCCTGCTCATTGATTTGACTGTCAATAGTTGGATTCGGGCCAATGATTCCTGTGTTCACGCAAGAACCAAACAACATAATTGGCGCAGCGTCTCCGTGATCTGTTCCATAAGAACCATTACTCGCAATTTGTCGACCGAATTCCGAGAATGTCATTCCAGCCACGCGCTCTTCGATACCAAGCAACTGTAAATCATTCTGAAAAGCAGCAACGGCATCTGAGATCATTTCCAATAACAGTGCATGACTTCCCTCGGCTAAATTGTTTTGGTCTACTTGCGAATCGTGGGTATCAAATCCACCAATATTAACAATGTACACTTTCGTTTGGAGTCCACCAGAAATCATTTGCGCAATGTACTTCAACTGAACGGCTAATGGATTCAATGGGTCATACAAATTGGACAAGGAATTTCCTGCATTTGCAGACGAACTTATTGCCGTTCCGTATTCATTTGTTTGATTGATCAATGTAGAAATATACTCAATGTGGGAACCGTAATAGGTTCCATCATTTGTCACATTCGTCAAAAGTAAATTGGACGTGTTGAACGGGTCATTCACTGCGTGAGAAAAGTTCCCCATCAATCCTTGACAAGTCGTAGAAACCTCCGATCCCATCGAAATAGCGAATGGATCAGGGAAGCTAGCATTTGGATAATTCGCAGGGAAATTTGGATAGGTCGCATCAAAATAACGTCCAAGCCATCCACTTGTTTGGTTAATATCTAAGGAACCAGAAGTCCAAATGTCCATCGACCTGAAATGCGAACGATTTGCTTCAGGATAACCCACATTTTGTATCACGGAAAGTTTTCCATTGTTGAACATGTCCTGCATTCCTGTCATCTTCGGATGCAGTGCGACATCGGAAGTTAAGGTCAATAATTGATTTTCCGGAATCAGAATATTTGGGCGCTGAACCATTAAATTCGCATATTGATCAATCGGAAAAACCATGTTCAATCCGTCATTTCCTCCATTCATGCGAATAAGCACAAGTACACGATCCTCCGCATTTTTTGAATAGTCAAACAATTCTTTTGAAATCGCTTGCATAGAAAATCCATTCGAAACAAATGGCAGGGATAATGAGGCTAGCGAGGTATTTCTTAAAAAGTCTCTTCTTTTCATGATTAGATTGTTTGGAATTGAGGCATTTTGAGAATAACGTTCATGGTTGCTTGCATGCGCTGCATGACCGGATTAGAAACGACGGTATTCATAGGGTCATTCGCATAATCCGTGTATTGGATGGTCCATTCAAAATCTGGAAGTCCACCCGTTAGAATCAATTTGAGCATCAATTTATCCGCTGCATCAATTGCTTTTGGGAAGAACACATCACAAATATCATCGATCACTTGCGGTGCGCTGGACGGATTAGATAATCCATTCAGGAAGCCCAAATGATTCAATTTCAATACATTTGTCCCGATAGGCACCCCACTAAAAACAAGTGCAGAAACGATGTCGAAACGTTTTTTAATATAGGTGGAGTTGATCCACAGTTTTGAAAAAGCCGGTGCTTGATAGTAGGCGGTCCAACCAGCGACACTTGGTGGAACAATGTACGATTGTCCCATCGTATCTGCCACGTAATAAATGGAAATGTAGGTTTGATAATCGCCGACTAATCCAAAATTAGGAATGGTTTGAGTGGGATTCATCACACCCATAATCATCTCAATTGGATTGCGAATGATGGCACCTCGAACACTCATGTCATAGAAATGATCACTTGTCAGAAGCTGCTGCATGACAGGCAAGATTTCAAAATTATTGGTGGTAAATGTCGCTGCCATCGCATCAATTACATCCGTTTGAATTGCGGGAGTGATATCGTAATTAACAAAGTAACGGTACAGTTTGGAACAGATGTATTGTGCAACTTGAGGCTGAGCAAAAATCACATCGATGTAATTCGCATATTCTGTCGCTCCCGCTGCTGCAATGACTTGGTTATTGAAATGATAAGAAAGTGTCTTACTGGCGTTGTCGTGTAAAATGGGATTAAATAGCGCTGTTGCCTGCGTTTCCGTGCTACTTCGAATTCCAGAAACAGTATATCCGGTCAGAATTTTTGCGCCAGCAGCTACATCCACTTCCGTGTAGGTAGAATAATCACCCGTAGCAATTTGATTCCCCTTACCGATGGAAAACAGTTCAAGTAATTCACGTGAATAATTTTCATTTGGAGAGAATACATTATTCGTCGCACCATTTAAGAACAATAACATCGCTGGATCAATCGTCACATCTTTCATGAGTTGCTTGAAGTTCCCGAGTGAATTTTGACGCAATAAAGCTAAAAAGTGATACATGGCTCTGGATTCCGCCGAAGCCGTCACGCCAAAGTGATTCTGCCAAAAGAAGGCCATTTTTTCAGCGATGCACAATTGTTCTTGGTTGATGTTTTTGGCCACCCAAGCACCCAAGGACTTAAAACGCGCATTTTCCGTTTGCTGGTTTTGTGTTTGTGATGCTGGGTAAACTGCATTCACCCAAGAACTACCTTGCGGGACAATCGTCTCACCGGCGTCATAGGCCAGAGGTTCACTAGAAATAGGAATCTGAAGTATCGAATTCACGGTAGCTGTCATACCATTCGAAACCGCAGCTAATATCTGTTGATTCGTTGCGCCAAATGTTGTTCTTCTCAGTAAATGAGCAGCTTCCGCTTTTGTCCAGGGTCCTGTGTATACTTGCATAAAAAGTGTTGTCTAGTTAAAATTACATTAAAAGATTGAGAAATAAAACTGTTTTTGTTAGAATCGATTGATATTCACTTTAACTTCATACCCAAATTGACTTTAGATTGAAAATCGTTACATTTTTAGTGTTTCTTTTTGTGTTCCTCGGCAACCTGTTTGCACAGGGTGACGACTGTCTTTCTGCGACTTACCTTCCAAATGTTTCTAATTTTTGCTCCACTAATTCAAATTTCACGAATGTTGGTGCCACTAACGGATTAACTTCAACTGCTACCTGTTGGCCAACAACAGCAACCCAAGACGTTTGGTTCCAATTCATCGCCACCGGAACAGATGTGCTTATTTCGGCAAATGGAAGCGGCAGTGGAGGAAGCATGATTGCTCCAAATATTGCCATTTACAATGGAAATTGCAGTTTGCTTTTTGAATTAGGTTGTTCAGCCGGAACCATCGGGAATGGATCCACACAGCTTTACGAAGGAGCCCTGACACCTGGAGCCACCTATTTCATTAGAGTTAGCTCACTCCCAACGTATCAAGGGTCCTTTATTCTCTGTGCAAATTGTTACACGCCGAATGTTAATCCAGGCGCGGATTGCGGTGGAGCAGCATTTTTGTGTAATCAAAATTCCGTTAGTGTCGCGTCATTGAGTGGCGGTGGACTCAATAACGATGAACCGGAACCGGGAACTTGCCTCGATGTTTGGGGTCCAGATGAGGGGAATTCCTCATGGTTCAAATGGACATGTCAAACAAGTGGCACCTTGACTTTCGATATCACTCCGATCAACGCAAATGACGACATTGATTTTATATTATATCAACTTGCCGGAACCGATGCTTGTGGACCAAGGTCACCGCTTCGTTGCAACTCCTCTTCTTGCTTGAATACAAGCGGTTCAACTGGACTGAATCTTGTCGACCTTGACATCGATGAATGGCCAGGTTGCGACCCAGGTGAAAATGCCTATTGTCAATACATTACGATGACCGCAGGAGTTTCTTACGCTATCCTCATCAACAACTTTAGCGCGAATACAGGTTTTACCATCAGTTTCAATACAGGAAACACAACTAATCCCGGAACATTTTTAGGTCCGCACCCTATTTTGAATCACACCAACACCAATATCTGTCAAGGAAGTTCCGTAACCTATAATGCGACAGGATCGACCAATGTTTCGGGGGGATTAAATTGGACCTTCTCAAGTAATACAAATCCGACTACTTCTATTGGAAATGGTCCCTTTACCATCACCTACGTTAATTCGGGGAATTATCTCGCAATTCTTACTGGATACGATCAATTTGGATGTGAGGCAACTGAGTTCGTCAATATCCAAGTTACAACGGCTCCTGTATTAATCAATCCAGCCACTCAAACAATCTGTAGCAATAACAGTACGAGCATCACCTTGATGAATAATATTCCGACTGGAACATCGGTTCAATGGAGCGTTAGTTCAAATCCATTTGTCAGCGGAGCATCTGCTGGAAGTGGCAATGCCATTAATCAAACCTTGACAAATAATTCCAGTCAAGTTCAAACCATCACCTACACCATTTCCGCAACAAAAGGATCATGTACTGTCGTGAGTACTGTAATCGTGACAATCAATCCTGGAATTATTCCGGCCTTTAATGCGGTGAATCCTGTTTGTCCGGGTGGGAATTTAAGTGCTTTACCAACCTCGTCGTTGAATGGAATCACGGGGACGTGGTCACCGGCGGTAAACAATCAAGCAACAACGACCTACACCTTCACGCCAACCGCTGGACAATGTGCCACCACAACGACCTTAACGATTCCTGTCATTCCCACGATTGTTCCCACGTTCGCTGCGGTGAATGCGATTTGTCAAGGAGATATTTTAGCAGCACTTCCTACTTCATCTGTAAATGGAATCGCCGGAACGTGGTCACCGGCGTTGAACAACCAAACGACAACGACCTACACCTTCACGCCAACCGCTGGACAATGTGCCACCACAACGACCTTAACGA
>JBEDCT010000120.1:0-8679 GCA_041176665.1 Bacteroidota bacterium
GTAAAGTGGACAGCAAACATTACAATTTTTTCTACACGGGAATAAGCAACTGGTTCGATCCGTACAAAACGGAATCTCAGGGACGTCCAAATGCACAGTTTTGGATTCCAAGTGTTCAACTTGGACATCAGTGGATTCGTCCAAATTGGAGTTATCAAGCAGAATTAAAATTGCTCGCACCGAATCAATCCAATCAAAATATCGTTGTAAACTATCCAAGTTTACTTCAAAATAATGGCGCTATTGGTCTTTATTTTGGCCTCACTTATCACTTGAAATAATGAAATACTTCGCTCTACTTTTTATCTCGCTTAGCCTGCTTTCTTGCCGCAAGCGTTTAGATTCCTTTTTATTCGATGGATCTAAGCTGGAAAGTTATCAATTGGATGCGTACACAGGGGAAGTTTCTCTGGAGTTAAATGGACAATTTGCTGTTCCGGACAGCATGATTCATCGCGTTCATTTCCCAGTGAATATTGAGGGGAAGACCGTTCAAGTTCAAGGAATCTATGTAGGAGATACGAATCACATCGATCAAGATACGGTGATTTTATACTGCCATGGCAACAAAGACCACATGGATTTCTATTGGTGTCGAGAGAAGTTATATGCCAACATTGGCGGACTTGGTAGATACGGTGTGCTTATGTTTGATTACCCAGGATTTGGATTAACGGAGGGCGCTGCCACTGAAGCAAACATGTACGCATCCACCTCATCTGCGATTTCTTGGTTAAAGGACCGTGGCTTAACGAACGACCGATTTGTGATGTTTGGTTTTTCTTTGGGGTCGGCTGCTGTATGTGAAGTTGCAGGACATGCTTCAGATTATCCACTTCAACCGAATAAAATCATTTTGGAGGCTCCTTTTGCATCCGCTGAAATCATGATACAAGACGCCGCACTTTTGTCGATGCCCGGATCCTTTCTAGTGGATTTGAAAATTGACAATGCCACTGAAATCAAAAAGATAAATGTTCCACTTCTTTGGATTCATGGAATGGCAGATTCTTTCTTGTCGATGTCGAGCCACGGACAATTAGTCTACGACAATAAAACGGGGTACAAAGAAGCTGTTCTTGTTCCAGGAGGCGAACACGAGACTACCCCATTTGTCATGGGGTATCAAGCGTATATTGATCGACTTGCGGCGTTTATTCAATCTTAGTTCAGGACAGCGAATTTCAACTGACCCATCTGTCCATTTTTGGTGGATTGCAGGTAGTAAATTCCTGAAGTGATTTTCGGTAATTGAATTTGCTCAGTCTCAGATGATGCCACTCCCTCAAAGATGATTTTTCCGTTCAAATCATATACAGAAAATGCCGTTTCAAGTTCGAGTCCTTTAATGGTGAATGAACCTTGATTTGGATTGGGGAATACAGAAATTCCATTATTGGATAAATCAGATAAGGATGCGCAATCTTCCACAAGAATGGACATCGTTTCATTCGCAGTACAGCCAATACCATCTGTATAAGATGCAGTTATCATATGCAAACCTAATCCTGCTGCAATCGGATCAAATGAAGTTCCAACAACCGCAGTTCCACTAAAAACAGTTCCAGTCTGATTGGCAATAAGTGAAATATTTCCATCATTTAAACAAATTACTCCGTCCGCATCGGAAGTAGAAATCGTGATCGTTGGCGTTTGATTCACCGTTATCACCTGTGAAAATGTGTTACTTCCCGCTGCATTGGAAACCGTTAATTCAACAGTATAGGTTCCTGCATTGACAAAAACATGCGTCGGATTTTGAACGTTATCCGTTGATCCATCGCCAAAATTCCAAGCCCATGTTGTTGGATTGTCTAAAGACGCATCGGTGAAATCGGTGAACAAACCGGAACAAACAACTGCGCTGTTGGTGGTAAATTGTGCTGTTGGTGTTACTGCCGGACCTTGGTTGTTAAAATAGATATTGAAATCATCGAAATAGAATCCATCTTTACGTGTTCCTCCATCGGATTTCAATTGAAAACGAACCTTAATGATTTGTCCTAAGTAATCACTTAAATTAATTTCTTCCATCACCCAACTTGACATTATCCCGTCATAAACTGGCTGATTATTTGGTTGCACACTTCCATTTGCACTAGTTCCCGCATTGGTGTAATTTCCACATTGTCCAATCCATGTCGTACCGCCATCTGTTGAAACTTGAAATTGAACGTAATCATAATCCGCTTCAATGTTCCATTTTGCATAAAACGAAATTTGAGCAGCGAATGCGTTGGTCAAATCAATTGTTGGAACGTACGAATACGTTGTATTCGCATTATTTACATAATTACCCGTTGGCGTATCCGTAAAACATTTCGGTGATGAAACGAAGGTGCTGGATGTCGTACCCCAGTTACCTGTCCAGTTAGTTACTGCCGTTGCATTCTCCGTAACTTGTAAGTTATACGCACCATAGGTTTTTACGATGGTGTCACGTTTCACCCACAATCCATTGTCTGTTTTAATAATGTACTTCACGAGATTGCCAAATTGAATGTTCGGATTCAAGGTGTAGGAAATCGCTCCCGTGGACGTTTGCATCAATGCTAAATCGTATACAACAGCGTTTCCAACGGAGGTAATGTTTAATAAAGGTTGTATAGAAACCGTAACTGGTCCGGACATGCGACCTAGACGATTTGCGGAATGGTTAAAGTTCCCACTTAACGTAGAAATGCTGTTTGGATCTGTGTCCTTCACAACCACATAATTTCTAGTAATGTGTGCTAAAACTAAATTTGGGAAAAGCATTTCTTTACACGTGGCAAGGATTTCAGAGGACGGTTGCCAAAATGCTGTTCCTACCTCTGGCGTATGCACGAACATCGTATCTTTCACACCTACACCAATATCCATTTTGTACATGTAATCATCTGAATCTCCGGATGCCTGATAAAGCAACGAACTTTTCATGGGGGTGTAGCCATTGAATTGAACCATGTGATTTGATTCTGCTTGGAAATAATCGTGATGATCTGCGAATTCCGCAGTTGTGGTTCCAATTGGAAACAAAATGCTTCGTGCGTAAGTGTGAGCATTGAATGCCGATACAAATTTGTGGTTTTGAACCAACCAACGCATAGCCTGAACTTCTGGCTCAGAATAAGGAGCAGTACCACAGTACGTATCGTTACTCGTATTTGTACTTGTTCCAGTTGTTCCCCAACCATATCCGTAATTGCGGTTTAAGTCTACTCCGTAAACACCACCGCCATTGTTTCGGCGGTTTTTACGCCACATTCCTCCACCGGTTGGATTCGTTGTTTCGTTATAAACGTATCCATCTGGATTAATACAAGGGACAAAGAACAATTGGGTTTGATTCACTAAATAAGTGATCTCTTCATTCGTTCCATAATTTTCCAATACATACCACATGAAGAAAATGGTTTCCATTAAACTCATTGGTTCACGTGCATGATGAATGGCCGTGTACAATGCCTTGGGCTCGTTTTCATCAACGTTCGGATTGTCGGAAATCTTCACGTGGTAAATCGGACGGTTCTCATGCGATAAAAAAGTTGAAATGGGCGCTTTTGCGGTAATTAAGTTCGGGTATTGTTGAACCATGGCATCTAATTCAGCAAGCATTTCATTGTATTTCAGGTATCCACCCATGGTCCCCAAATTGAAATTGGTTGGAGTAGCTGGATTAGCATAAAAAGAAGATCCACTAGATGTATTTGAACAAATGGTGTTTTTTAAACTTGCCTCTTGTTTCTCCGGGTTATTTAAGATATCTATGTAGTATCGCTGTACATCCTCTATCAAAACCTCATAATTGAATTCATACTGATCCATTATCACTCGCTCAGATCGTGAAAAGTCCGAAATAAAGAAGGTGCCTTCTTTACTGATTCCATGATCAACAGCAACTCCTAGATTACCAAGTTTGTATAATTGCTCTTCATTAGCAAACACTTTTAATCTGGAATAATCTTGTGCGTTCAGCGATAATGTTAATGTCAAAAAGATGAAGGAGAGTAAAATGTTTTTCATAGTTTATTTTTAGCATGACAAATTAACAAAATTTCAGCTTGAAACACAATTAATTATGAAAAATAGGCAACCTTTCAAGTTAAAATTTGTCTATGTTTTGAATAGATTTACAAATAGTGTATCTTAGCTACGCATGATAAAAAGCCTACTAACTTTTCTTCTGATTCTGTCATCTTCTTCTGTCCTTATCGCCCAGAAGGTTTGGATGATTCCTAATGAAGGTCAGTGGGATGAACGGATTCTATACAATGTAGATCTAAATGGCGGAAAATTGTATATTGAAAATCAAGGGATGACCTTTTTTCTTACGGATGCGATGAGTCATAATCACCACGACGGAGAAGAAACAACACATGAATCAACGAAGTATCATGCGGTAAAGCACATTTTTCCACATGCAAATACGGCTGTAGAAGTTCATGAAAGCGATTCAAGTTACCACTATCTAAACTACATGTTAGGCAGTGATCAATCTAAATGGAAATCGAATATTCATGGTGTATCAAAATTAGTCCTGCCCTCCTATTTTGACGGCATAGATTTAATCTACGATGGGAAATCGGAGCAACTCAATTTCTCGTTTGATGTACAGCCCCAAGCTGATTTAAGTCAATTATCTTTTTACTTTGAGGGAGCAGATAAAATTCAAATCGATGCACAAGGAAATCTCGTGTTAACCCATTCGTTGGGTACAATTACCTATTCAGCACCACAAGCATGGAACATTTCTGAAAATGGTAAGAAATCCGAAGTGCAGATGCAATTTCAACTGGTAGATCAACTCGTTTCTTTTTTACTGCCGGAAGGATACGATTCATCTGAACGTCTTTTCATCGATCCAAGTTTAACGTTCTCCACTTTCTCAGGTTCAACAGCAGACAACTGGGGATTCACGGCAACTCCTGATCCAAACGGCAATCTTTTTGGTGGAGGAATCGTTTTTGGCACGGGTTATCCCATCACCACTGGTGCATTCGATTCTAGTTTTGGAGGCGGAACTGGTTTTTTTCCCATGGATGCCGCCATCACTAAGTTTAATGCAACAGGATCGGCGCTCCTTTATTCCACGTTCCTTGGAGGGTCAGGAAACGAAACGCCCCATTCAATCGTTTCTGCGCCAAATGGTGAATTATATGTATATGGTGTTACCTCTTCTGCCAACTTTCCCATAACGACCGGAGCTTATGATAATTCATTTAACGGCGGACCGTATCAATTGCAAAACGAATTGGAATTTAATGGCTCCGATATCTATATCGCGCGGCTAAATCCACAAGGAACAGCCTTACTTTCATCCACCTATATTGGTGGCAGTGGCACGGATGGATTGAATACAAGCACACTGAATTACAATTATGGAGATCAATTCCGTGGAGAAATCGTTCTAGACAATAGTCAAAACGTATACATTTCTAGCTCTACGTCTTCTCTAAATTTCCCGACAGTAGGCGCATCACAAGCCATGTTAAATGGAAGTCAAGATGCTGTTATTTTCAAATTCAATTCAACGCTGACGAATTTACAATGGAGTACCTTTTTCGGTGGTTCGGGAAATGAAACCGGTAATTCAATTGCTGTGGCAACAAATGGATCAGTGTATGTTGGAGGTGGAACCTCATCCTCTTCCCTCCCCATTTCTTCGGGAAATGACCTAACATACAATGGTGGAGCTTCTGATGGATATGTGCTTAAAATGAATGCGGGTTCTGGAAACTTTCAAGCAGGTTCGTACATGGGATTATCGGAGTATGACCAAACCTATTTTGTCCGAGTGGATATTGATAACTTTGCCTACGTATATGGTCAAACAGAATCCTCTTGGGCCATTTCTGCAGGATGCTACGGGAATCCGAACTCTGGTCAATTCGTTCGAAAATATTCCTCAGATTTATTGACAATTGCCTGGACCACCATGGTTGGTGCTGGAACTGGACATGTCGAACTTTCCCCAACTGCTTTCTTAGTTTCCGACTGTTACGATATTTACCTTGCTGGTTGGGGTGGGATATTGAATCAAACCTATGCACAAGCTGCATTTTCAACAACAAATGGATTTCAAACAACTATTGATGGTTATCAATTAGCTACTAATGGGAGTAATTTTTACATCGCTGTATTAGATGATGATGCAAGCGCTCTGAAATATGCCACGTTTATGGGAGGAACGGCAAGTAGCTCTAACCATGTAGATGGTGGGACAAGTCGTTTCGACAATGCCGGGAGAATTTATCACGCCGTTTGTGGTGCGTGTGGTGGAAACAATTTTGGTTTTACGAGTACGCCAGGAAGTTGGTCACCTCAAAATCAAAGTTCAAACTGCAACATGGCCACCTTTAAATTTGAATTGAATACTATTCAAGCCATCGCTGCACAACCTGCTCCCCTTATTTGTATTCCTCAGTCCGTTTATTTTGTGAATAATAGCGTAAATGGCAACGCCTATATGTGGAATTTTGGTGATGGCTCCAGTTCAACCTTGATGCAACCGATTCATCAATATACAGTGCCTGGATCGTATGATGTTCAATTAATTGTCTATGATTCAACGGGATGTTTTGCTCCAGATACTGCAACCGTAACGGTAATTATCGGTGCATTTACTGCAGGAGCTGTTCAACCAACAACAACCATTTGTCCGGGAGATTCGTATCAATTAGATGCATACGGCGGAACAAGCTACAGTTGGAGTCCAGCCAATCTATTGAACAATCCGAATATTGCCAATCCAATTGCTACGGTTAATATGACGACAGCCTTCAGTGTAATTATCTCTGATTCATGTGGTTCGGATACAGTTCAAATAACCTTAAACGTATCAGCGCCAAGTGTCAGTTTAAGCAACGACACCACGATATGCCTCGGTGGATCGGTTGATTTAATTGCCACGGGAACAGGGTCCATTTCTTGGTCTCCTTCAAATTTCTTAACGAACACAAATACGTTTACCACAACATCGACTCCAACAAACGCCATCACGTATACCGCTACCGTTACCTCGGCAAATGGATGTACAGCGAGTGATTCCGTGAACATTCAGGTGTTTTTCAATCCACCAATACCCGTTTTAGATGACACGCTCACCATTTGTTATGGCGGCTCCGGAAGTGCATTCATTTCGGGAGGAACGAGTTATTTGTGGTATCCAACGACCAACCTAATCGGACAAACCAATCAAACCGTTGAATTGAGTCCGACAACCGAACAATACTATTATTGCGATGTGACCAATAGCTGCGGAACAGAAAGTGATTCCATTTGGGTCAACATCATCACTCCTCAAATTTTCGCAGGAAACGATACCATTGTTTGTCCTGGTTCACCAGCTGCTGTGTGGGCTAGTGGCGCTTCTTATTATGAATGGTCACCAAATCCTGTTTCAACAGCGAATAACGGAGCATTTGCCGTAGTTCAAACACAAGTCAACACCAATTACATGGTGATTGGAACGGACTCTAATGGATGTCAAGATACCGCGAATGTGATGATTAGCGTCTATCCTCCGCCATTTATTAATGCCGGAATCGATGTCTATGCTTTAGTTGGGGAAACGATTCCATTTAATGCCATCACCAGTGGACCGGGAAACATCCTATGGACTCCACAAGATGAATTCTCATGTGCAACATGTGCAAGTACAACCGTTTCACCGAATCAAAATGCGGTTTACAATGTCTACTTTACAGACCTAAATGGATGTCAAGCACAAAGTCAAGTTAGCGTTTACTTTGATCCATTTATTTACGTGCCAAATACCTTTACACCTGACGGAGATGAGCATAACAATGAATTCAGGCCTATTCTTGGTAATATTCGGGAATTTGAAATGCTTGTATACAATCGCTGGGGAGAAATCGTATTCGAAATGACTTCCAGCGATGATTATTGGGATGGCACCTACAATAATTTACCTTGTCAAGATGGTACTTATGTTTGGAAATTGATATACAAAGATTTCGCCAACAATAAAAAAGAAATTACGGGACACATCAATTTATTGCGCTAGGACCCGTTCTTTCCGCTAAATTTGTAACATGGGAGTACAAGTCAGCGTTTTTCAATTCAATGCCTTTCAAGAAAACACCTATGTCGTTTCAAACGACCAAGGTGAAGCACTCATTTTCGATCCTGGATGTTATTCCAAAGAAGAAGAACACATGCTAACAGATTTTATCGAGGAAAATGAACTTAATGTTATAGCAGTTCTGTATACCCATGCACACATCGATCATATTTTAGGTGCAGCATTTGTCCAACGAAAATTTCATGTTCCAGCTTATCTGCATGCCTTAGATCACAGCACATGGACATCCGTGGCGAGTTATGCCCATGTCTATGGATTCGAAGGATATCAAATAGAAGATGTGCCAAGCCAAGAGTTGAATGACCATCAAGAATTGAATATCGGTTCCTTTAGAATAAAGGTTAGACACACACCTGGACACGCACCTGGTCATGTAATCTATTATTTTGAAGAAGATCAGTTCATGATCAATGGAGACGTCTTGTTTAAAGGAAGTTTTGGACGCGTTGATTTACCCGGAGGTGATTTAGACACGTTGAAATCTACCATTTTCAACATTCTTTTCAAATATCCTGACGAAACCATCGTTTATTGTGGACATGGTCCAGAAACAACCATTGGACAAGAAAAAAGAACAAATTACATCCATCAAT
>JBEDCT010000121.1:0-3520 GCA_041176665.1 Bacteroidota bacterium
GTGGTGTTTTAGTGGAAGCAAATCAGTTACCAATTGGCGGAAAATGGTCCTTCGACGAAGAGAATCGTTCCAAGTTTCCCAAGAAAGGAATTGTTCCAGATTTGAATTCTCCGAGCATGAATGAACATGACTTAGAAGCCATTTCGTATACAGAAACCAATTTTTCATCAAATCCAGGAAAATCAGAAGGAAGGATTCATTATCCGACAACATTTGAAGGCGCAAAAGATTGGTTACAAGCCTTTTTCGAGCAACGTTTTTCGGATTTCGGTACCTACGAGGATGCCATTGTGAAGGATGAATTGGTCTTGCATCACAGTGTGTTGACGCCGATGCTCAACGTTGGACTTTTGACTCCTCAATTTGTTCTAGATGAAGCCTTGAATTTTGCTGCTAAGAATAACATTCCCATGAATTCGTTGGAAGGATTTGTGCGTCAAATCATGGGATGGAGAGAATTCATTCGCATGGTCTACGAACTAAAAGGAGTGGAAGAACGCACACGAAATTATTGGGGATTCAAACGAAAGATTCCAGCGTCATTTTGGAATGGAACAACGGGAATTCCACCAATTGACAGTACGATTCACAAACTACTTGAAACCGGCTATTGTCATCACATCGAACGCTTGATGGTCCTTGGAAACTTCATGTTATTGTGTGAATTTGACCCCGATGAGGTTTACGAATGGTTCATGGTGTTTTTCATTGATGCGTACGATTGGGTCATGGTTCCGAATGTCTATGGCATGACTCAATTCGCCGACGGTGGATTGATGTCCACCAAACCCTACATCAGTGGCAGCAATTATTTAATGAAAATGGGTAATTTCGAAAAAGGAGCTTGGCAAGCCACTTGGGATGGACTTTTTTGGCATTTCATGGACAAACAACGAAACTTCTTTTTGTCGAATCCACGTTTGGGAATGTTGATTCATATGTTTGATAAAATGCCTGTGGAAAAACGCGAAGTACATTTGACCAACGCACAAAACTATTTTGATTCCTTGGATTTCAATTAAAACGAATAATCATGAATACACAAGAACGCATCAATGAACTGATTGAGAAATTGGCACTTCTCCCACATCCGGAGGGAGGATATTACAAAGAAACGTATCGAAGTTCTGAAACCATCGATGGTGAACAAGCCTTGATGACGTCTATTTTGTTTTTACTAACCTCCGAAAACGCTTCGAATTTTCACCGCATTCAAAGCGATGAACATTGGTATTTTCATGAGGGGAGTCCATTGACGGTGCATGTCATTGGTGAAAACGGACACGAAAAGCGCATGTTGGGACTTGATTTCGCGAATGGACAACGTCCGTATCAATTGGTGTCCAAACAAGAAATATTTGGCAGCGAAGTACAAGAACCGAACAGCTATGCCTTGGTTTCCTGTGCGGTAGCACCTGGATTTATGTTCCGTGATTTCGAATTGTTTACACGTAAAGAATTACTGTCACAATATCCGCAACATGAGAAAATTATTGGGCGATTGACGCTAGAGTAGCAGTCCTTGCAATAAAAAACGGATTCAATAGATTTTCTTTGTTGTAGCGGAGGGGCTCTCCAGTCTCTGCGTGAACTACAGATCCTCCGAGCGCTTCTAAAATGGCTTGTCCTGCGGCAATATCCCATTCCATGGTTGGTGCAAAGCGCGGATAAATATCGGCTGTTCCAAGCGCCAAATCGAAAAACTTCAAGGCGGAACCTTTTTGTGTAAATTCGATTTCCGGAGAAAGAGATTTAAGGGATTCAATGATTTGCAAAACAGAACCCGAATGGTGACTTCGTGAACCTATCAAAACAATAGGAATGTTGTGTTTTTCTGGAATGGAAAGTTTCTTCCAAGAGGAAAAATCGTGCACATCGTCAAATGAAAAGAGGTATACTCCTGTTTCCATTGATCCCACGAGAATTTCACGTCGGACTGGTGAAGCAATGAGTCCAAAATGCGCTTTCCCTTCGTTGATTAAAGCGATATTCACCGCGAATTCCCCATTTTTTTTGATAAATTCTTTGGTTCCATCAAGTGGATCTACACACCAACATTCGGTCCAAGCGGAACGTTCCTCGAAGGACATTTTCTCCGTTTCTTCTCCGGTAATCGGAATGTTGAATGGACTTAAGTAATGACCAATAATATCAGATGAAGCAAGGTCCGCCTGTGTTAACGGTGAACCATCTGACTTGATGATTTCTTCAAAATCGTTTTGATAAATTTGCATGATCGCTTCCGAAGCAGCGATACTCGCATGAATAGCGGCGATGTATTTTTCGTGAAATGGAATCAATCGAAGTGCATTTCAGGAACGAGGTCCGGAACAACAAGGTCTCCTTCTGTTTTCGAAATGATTTCTTCTACGCTCACTCCTGGCGCTCGCTCAATCAGGTGGAATTTACCATCCTTGATTTCCAAAACAGCTAATTCCGTCACCACTTTTTTCACGCAACCAACACCCGTTAATGGCAAGGTACATGCTTTGAGGATTTTCGATTCTCCCGCTTTGTTGCTATGCATCATCGCGACAATGATGTTCTCTGCGGATGCAACGAGGTCCATAGCTCCACCCATTCCTTTCACCATTTTCCCTGGAATTTTCCAGTTGGCAATGTCACCATTTTGTGAAACTTCCATGGCGCCAAGTACTGTCAGCTGAACGTGTTGTCCACGAATCATCGCAAAGGAAGTTGCAGAGTCAAAGAAAGAAGCTCCTGCAACAGTGGTAATCGTTTGCTTTCCTGCGTTGATTAAATCGGCATCCTCTTCTCCTTCAAAAGGAAAGGGACCCATGCCTAAAATTCCATTTTCTGATTGAAATTCTACGTCGATTCCTTTAGGGATGTAGTTTGCTACCAAGGTTGGAATACCAATTCCCAAGTTCACATACCATCCGTTTTTTAATTCTTGTGCGATGCGTTGTGCAATGCCGTTTTTGTCAAGTGCCATGTCGTATTGCTTAAGCGTTTTTTCTTACTGTTCGTTGCTCAATTCGCTTCTCAAAGGCAGCGCCTTGAAAAATGCGCTGCACAAATATTCCAGGTGTATGAATTTGATTTGGATCCAAAGTTCCTGCTGGAACAAGTTCTTCGACTTCAGCAACGGTAATTTTACCCGCCATAGCCATCATTGGATTAAAATTACGTGCTGCTGCTTTGTAAATCAAGTTTCCTTCCGTATCGCCTTTCCATGCTTTTACAATGGCAAAATCTGCTGTTAACGCGCTTTCTAAAATGTGTGGTTTTCCGTTGAAAACACGTACTTCTTTTCCTTCGGCTACTTCCGTTCCGTATCCTGCTGGGGTAAAAAAGGCAGGAATTCCTGCGCCACCAGCACGACAACGTTCTGCCAAACTTCCCTGAGGAATTAAGTCTACTTCTAGTTCACCGCTTAGCATTTGACGTTCAAATTCATCGTTTTCACCGACATAAGAACTGACCATTTTTTTCACTTGCTTCGCTTGTAACATCAGTCCGATACCGAAATCATCGACACCCGCATTGTTGCTAATAC
>JBEDCT010000122.1:0-5861 GCA_041176665.1 Bacteroidota bacterium
CGATGAATTTGGCAAAAGCGATAGGCATTGAAAATACAGATTTCTTAATAGAAATGTCCGATTTCACAGGTGCTGGTAAACGTTTGCAGAAAGTCATTGAGCGCGAAGATTTCGTCATGTTCAAGGATTTTGCCCATTCTCCCTCTAAATTAAAAGCAACAACGGCTGCGGTGAAACACCAGTACCCAACAAGAAAAGTTGTTGCTTGCATGGAATTACACACTTTTTCATCTTTAAAAAAGGAATTCTTGCCACATTATGAGGGAGCAATGATTGCAGCAGATAAAGCCTTAGTTTACTTTAATCCAGAAGTCGTTCATCATAAAAAATTAGAAGCAATTTCCATTCAGCAAGTTTCCGATGGATTTGGTGGCGGAGTGGAAGTGAAAAACGAAACAGCGGATGTTTTATCGTTTATCCGTTCTCAAAAATGGAACAATTCGGTGCTTTTAATGATGTCCTCAGGGAACTTTGATGGCATCGATTACGATCAACTAGGGGAAGAATTATGCGCAACGTTGTAAGTGTTTTTATTTTATTACTTGTCATTACAAGTTGTGGCTTGCCAAAATTCCAGGTCGAAAAGGCCGTTTCTTTAAACTTAAAAAAGGAGGAAAGCAATCTATTTTCCTTTTCCGTGGTGATTTACGATTTGAAAACCAAGCAGTATTTTTACTACAATGATTCCTTGGTACATATTCCGTTTTCTCCAGCTTCGACCTTTAAAATTCCGAATACACTCATTGGATTAGAAAGTAACATTTTAAAGGATTCAACGACGAAATTGAATTTGGGAGCCTTGGATGATCCAACATTGAAATTCGCTTTTCAGCATTCTATCGTTCCGTATTACCAAGAATTGGCAAGGCAAATAGGAGATATGACGATGAAGGATTATCTGAAACGTTTTCAATATGGTAACACCTTAATAACTCCTGAGTTGACTAAGTTTTGGTTGAACGGAGACCTACGCATTACGTTAATGGAACAAATTGAGTTCCTACATAAAATTGAAAAGCGTCAATTGGGATTGCGTCCTGAAACCTATGAAACGTTGATGGAGATCTTTGAAGAACGTCGCGAAGGAAACGTTCGGTTGTATGGGAAAACTGGTTGGGGTGTTCAAGATGGACAAGACATCGGATGGTTTATCGGATTCGCGAAAAATCATTCAGACCGATATCTTTTTGCTACTGTCATGACTTCACCTGAGGAGGCCTATGGTAAATTTGACTTTGGAACGAAACGTATTTCACTGACTCACGCTGCATTTCAACAACTCATCAATCGCTAATTTCTGAAAACGATTCTTCTAAATACGAGCGAAATCAACAAGCAATTGATCGTCGTATAGAAAAGCAAAGCAAGTAGTGAAATCATCATCGTGAACTGAGGATCCAACTTGTTTTTCCAATCATTTATGGCTAATTGCTTGATTTCAACATCACTTTTATTTTCTAACTCCGGCTGGTTTTGACGAATAGCATCTAATTCTTTCTTCGTGTCTATCCGAACATAGACTTCATTCATTTTCTTTTCACGGAATTCTGGAAAGATTTGTCCGTAATAGAAAAACAAAAATACACTGACAATTACGGTATACGGAACTCCCGCTAACATACCGTTTTTAATGTCCACCAGTAAATTACTTTCTGTTTGCGTTCGTTTGTGCTTGTAGATGCTCCAAGTGATCACAAATGTGAGAAGGAACATGTTTAATAATCCGAAGTATTTAATGTCGTACAAAGAGAGACTTAGCGCTAAAGCACCCATTTTGACACAAATCCAAACGAGGCTAGCGACGAGGCCGTATTTTACTGCTTTGTTCATTATTTATTCATTGAAATCAAAAATTCTTCATTCGACATGGTGTTTTCCATGTGTGATTTCAAGAATTCCATTGCTTCCACTGGATTCATGTCAGCAATGAACTTGCGGATTAACCAAACTCGTTGAAGTATATCCTTTTTCACCAATAAATCCTCGCGACGTGTACCTGAAGCCGTGATGTCTATTGCTGGATAAATGCGTCGGTTCGATATTTTACGATCTAACTGTAATTCCATGTTTCCAGTTCCTTTGAATTCCTCAAAGATTACTTCGTCCATTTTGGATCCAGTTTCAGTCAAAGCTGTTGCTAGGATGGACAATGATCCGCCATTCTCGATTTTACGAGCGGATCCGAAGAAACGTTTTGGTTTGTGAAGTGCGTTTGCATCGACACCACCAGAAAGTACTTTTCCAGATGCTGGAGAAACGGTATTGTAGGCACGTGCCAAACGTGTAATGGAATCGAGAAGGATACACACGTCGTGTCCACACTCTACCAAACGTTTTGCTTTTTCAAGCACCATGTTTGCCACTTTTACGTGACGTTCTGCTGGCTCATCGAAGGTTGAAGCAATGACTTCCGCTTTTACGCTTCTGGCCATATCTGTCACCTCTTCAGGACGCTCGTCAATCAGCAGGACAATTAAATAGGTTTCCGGATGATTCGCAGCAATGGCATTCGCTACATCCTTCAATAACATGGTTTTACCCGTTTTAGGCTGCGCAACGATCATTCCACGTTGTCCTTTACCAATTGGAGCAAATAAGTCCATCACACGCGTCGAAAGTGTTTCTTGTGCGTGTCCGGTTAATTTGAATTTCTCCGATGGAAATAAAGGTGTTAAATATTGGAAAGGCACACGGTCACGAATGTATGACGGGTGACGCCCATTAATGGATTCTACTTTGACGAGTGGGAAGAATTTCTCACCTTCTTTTGGTGGACGAATGCTTCCTTTCACGGTGTCTCCTGTTTTCAATCCAAACAATTTGATTTGATTTTGAGAAACGTAAATATCATCTGGCGATGGCAAATAGTTGTAATCCGATGAACGCAAGAATCCAAATCCTTCTTGAATCACTTCCAAAACACCTTCTGCTGAAACGATTCCAACTAAATCGTAGTTCGATTCATCTGGTTTTTCCACGGACTCAACAGGCGTATTTCGCTGGTGCTGTGGTCTCTGATGCTGTTGATTAGGGTTTTGATTGGGATTCTGATTCTGATTCGGGTTTTGTTGACGGTTGTTGTCGCGTCTATTTTGTTGATTCGACGTGCCATCATTCGGCGTATTTGTTCGTTCAACACGTTCATGACGGTGAACAGGCTTTTTGGCTTCAGTTGTTGGGACTTCAATTGGAGTCTCAGTTGTTGTCTCTGCTGTAGTTTCGGCTTTTACTTCAACAGTTGCAGGTGTTTCAACGATTTGACGAATTCTCGGTTTGCGTTCATTTTTTACAATTCCCTCCGAATCACCACCTCTCGCTGTTCTAACGGGTCGGGCGATTTTCTCTTCATTAACCTGAACAGGTTCAATGATTTTTGTCTCTTCGATTGGGCTTGATTCATTACCAGCGATGCTGTTAATGAGTTCTGGTTTTTTCAATGATTCACTATTTTCGATTCCCAGGGTTTGTGCAATAGTACGAAGTTCTGAGATTTTTTTTGTCTCTAATGTTTTACGATCCATTAATGATTGTCTATGTAAATAACGTGTGATTTTGGAGAAGCTTGAACCGATGGCTCGAAAGAATTCACCGCAAGTTTACTAAAAAATGTTTATTCACGCATCATTTTATGAAAAAACTATGTTTTTCTTTTCTTCTTTTTCGCTGCGGGAAAGAGTATGTTGTTTAAGATCAGGCGATAACCTGGTGAGTTCGGGTGCAGACTTAAGTCCGTATACGGGTCACCTACGTAATGTTGGTAGTCTTCCGGGTCATGTCCACCGTAAAATGTCCATGTTCCTTGACCCATTTCTCCATGAATATAACGCGCTGTATTCGCCGCTTTGTTTTCACCGAGAATCAGAACGTTTGATTTAATCAGTTCTTTTCTAAAATCCGTCGTTTGCCCCATGAATCCGTTCACCACATCTACGTGACATTGTGTAAGCATCGATGGAACGACATCCCATTTCGCTGAAAAATCAAAAAGGGTAAACTGATCCATTTTTTGAGTGATTTGTCCCTTGATGCGCATGTCACTGGCATCAATATCGCTGTATTCGTAAACCAATGGATCTTGAATCAAATGGAAGTCTTGAAAGGCAAAGGTTTTATTGAAATCTAGTTTATCTTGTGCCCTTGGATCCGCAGCATCTCCATCAAATACAGAAGCACACAAATCCACCCCTTGAGCAGCCAGGGCAATATCGAAACTATCGGTCCCACTGCACATGGTGAATAGGAATCCACCACCAATCACAAAATTCTTTAAATTCTGGGCTACGGCTAATTTTAATTCAGAAACTTTGGCGAATCCGAGCATTTTCGCATTTTTCTCTGCAACAGCCACTTGTTCTTGATACCACGCTTGGTAACGAGCATTTGCATAAAACTTACCATATTGACCCGTGAAATCTTCGTGATGTAGGTGAAGCCAATCGTATTTTGGCAATAGTCCCATGACAATAGCAGAGTCATAAATCTTGTCGTAAGGAATTTCGGCATACTCCAATACCAAAGTCACCGCATCATCCCACGGTTGTTTATTTGGAGGAGTGTAGACAGCAATTTTCGGTGCTTTTTCCAATTGAACAATTTCCATGTTTACCTCTGGATTCGAAATCTCTACTTTAATTTGATTGACTTGTCCTTCAGCGAGCACTTGGTATCGAACATTCCGAATAATCAATTCTTCTTCTAGTGTTTTTAAATGGGGAACAAGAAAAGAACCTCCTTTGTAGTTCAATAGCCACTCTACAGTAACATTGTGTTCCAGGCACCAGAATGCAATACCGTATGCTTTTAAATGATCTGTTTGTGATTCATCCATCGGAATAAGTAACTGTGTACTGCGTCCAGATAACGAGATGAAAAAGAAAAACGAGAGAAGGATTAAGCGCATTTTAGAAAGGATTATCGTCAGCACCACTGTTGTCAAATATATCTGAATCTTCTCCTTCATCCATCTTACTTTTAATGGTATAGGTGTTGGAGTCTTGATTGAATGAATTCATACCGGCATTTGGATTTCCTCCAGCGATGTCTAATTCTGGAACTTCATGCAAATTCTCAAATCGAGCATATTCTGGAACAAAACGCAATTGAACGGAATCTAATGCACCATTTCTATGTTTTGCAATGATGATTTCACCAATTCCATGTAGCGAATTACCATTGTCGTCCTGGGTAATGTTGTAGTATTCCGGACGATAAATGAAGGATACAATATCCGCATCTTGCTCAATCGCACCGGACTCACGTAAGTCGGAAAGCATCGGTTTTTTATCACCGCCTCGTGTTTCTACGGAACGACTCAACTGAGACAAGGCAATAATCGGAACGTTTAATTCTTTGGCAATTTCTTTAATCGATCGAGAAATAGTGGAAATTTCCTGTTCCCTGTTCCCGCCACCTTTTCCATCCTTTGCGGACATCAATTGTAAGTAATCAATGATGATCATTTCGATGTTGTGCTGCGCCTTTAAACGACGGCACTTCGCTCTAAAATCGAAAACACTGATTCCTGCGGTGTCATCAATAAAAATAGGCGCCGTTGCCAATTTCGTGATGCGTGAATGCAATTGTTGGAATTCATGTTCTTTTAAATCTCCTTTTCGAAGTTTTTCGGCAGGAAGTCGCGTTTCGCTGGCAATTAAACGCTTCACTAATTGTACTGCGGACATTTCTAATGAGAATATGGCAACTCCCATATTATAGTCAACAGCTGAATTTCTGGCCATGGAAAGAACAAATGCTGTTTTTCCCATACCTGGACGTGCCGCTAACACGATCATGTCAGAACGCTGCCATCCGGAAGTTATTTTATCTAATCCATGGAATCCAGTGGGAACACCAGATACTCC
>JBEDCT010000123.1:0-4185 GCA_041176665.1 Bacteroidota bacterium
GATTCAGTAGAGAAAAAGATACAAAGTTTGGCACGTGTCATTAAGTCTGGTGACAAGGATGCAGTGAAAGAAAACGAACTCGCACATAAAATCAAAGAAGGATTAGAGCAAGGACGTTCCATTCGTGGTTTGGACTTTACTCAAGAAGAATTTGATATTATCCACTCCTTTAATTTAATCACTTCTAAACCAGTGATGTATGTGTGTAATGTGGATGAGGATTCTGTAAAGACAGGAAATGCGCATGTGGATGCTGTAAAAGCTGCCGTTGCCAGTGAAAACGCGGAAGTCATGATCATTGGAGCGAAAATCGAAGCGGACATCACAGAGTTAGAAACATACGATGAACGTCAAATGTTCCTTGATGAACTTGGACTCGAAGAGCCGGGAGTAAACCGTTTGATTCGTCAAGCATACCACTTATTGAACTTGCAAACGTATTTCACGGCCGGAGTAAAAGAAGTGCGTGCCTGGACCATCCGCAAAGGAATGACAGCACCACAAGCAGCGGGCGTTATTCACAGTGATTTCGAAAAAGGATTCATCCGTGCAGAAGTAATGAAATACAATGACTTCATTACCTATGGTTCTGAAAGCGCGGTGAAAGAAGCCGGTAAATTTAAGGTTGAAGGAAAAGAATACGTGGTAGAGGATGGTGATGTGATGCACTTCCGTTTCAACGTTTAAAAAATTATATAACTGATGATTGCAGCAAATAATCCAGCATTAAGCTCTTGGATTTCCGTTCCGGAAGGATCTGATTTCCCGATTCAAAACTTGCCCTTTGGCGTAGTGAAATCAAATGGAAGTGTTCCGTGTGTTGCCACACGTATTGGCGATACAGTCATTGACATCGCGCAGCTATTTGAAGCAGGACAATTGCATGTGGACGGATTCAACGCGAGTGATTTTCAACAAGAGTTTTTGAATCCAATGATGAAAAAAGGGAAAGAAGCGACACGCATATTGCGTCAAGCGCTTTCTGATCTCTTTTCTGCGGAAAATCAAGCAGCTGGTGAGCACGTGGATGTTCGTAAAGCATTGATTCCTTTATCTGAAGTAGAAATGTGTATGCCCGTTCAAATTGGCGATTACACCGATTTTTACTCGAGCAAAGAGCATGCGACAAACGTTGGTATCATGTTTAGAGATCCAGCAAATGCATTGTTACCAAATTGGTTGTGGATTCCTGTCGGTTACCACGGGCGTTCGTCCTCAGTAATTATTTCTGGACAAGACATTCACCGTCCAAAAGGACAAATCAAGCCAGACGATAACGAACCGCCAATTTTTGCGGCATCGCGTCAAGTGGACTTCGAATTAGAGATGGGATTCATTACCTACGAAGGAAAACCGCTAGGTGATTCCATTTCGACCAATGAAGCGGAAGACTATATTTTCGGTATGTGTCTGTTCAATGACTGGTCCGCACGTGACATTCAGAAATGGGAATATGTTCCACTTGGACCATTCCTAGCGAAGAACTTTGCGTCGTCGATTTCTTGTTGGATTGTGACCATGGATGCTTTGCAACCGTTTGCCGTAAATTCACCGGAACAAGATCCAGCGGTACTTTCCTATTTAGCTTTTGAAGGAAAGAAGTCCTACGACATTCATTTACAAGTTGGAATGACACCGGAAAATTCGACGGAAAAGATCATTTGCAACTCGAATTTTAAATACATGTATTGGAACATGTCGCAGCAATTAGCGCATCACACCGTAAATGGTTGTAACGTGCGTTGTGGTGATTTAATGGGGTCGGGAACGATTTCCGGTTCAACTCCTGATTCCTTCGGTTCTATGTTGGAATTGGCGTGGAAAGGAACGAAACCACTTTCCATGAATGATGGCACTGAACGTCGTTTCATCCAAGATGGGGACACGGTGATCATGCGAGGCTACTGTCAAAATGAGCAGGTACGCATCGGTTTTGGTGAAGTGAAAGCGAAAATTTTACCTGCGAAATAAATGCAAGACTACGACTCCTCTACGATAGACTTAGAACTCGAACGCATCGAAATATTAAATGCGTTCAAAGGCTTATTGAGAGCCATGAAAGATCGCAGTCGCGAGGAGACGAAAATGGTTCGAAAAGCATTCGACATTGCTCTCGAAGCACATAAAGACATGCGTCGTAAATCTGGTGAGCCTTACATTTACCATCCGATTGCAGTAGCTCGAATTTGTGCAGAGGAAATGGGCTTGGAGCCTATCGCTGTTGCTTGTGCTTTGTTACACGATACGGTGGAGGACACCTACATTACCTTACAAGACATTGAAGATATTTTTGGATCGAAAGTCCGAGCAATTATTGATGGACTGACGAAGATTCCGGAAGTTTTCGATGAAAACACCTCGATTCAAGCGGAGAATTTCCGTAAAATGATCCTCACGATTTCCGACGATTTTCGTGTTGTATTGATCAAGCTAGCAGATCGACTTCACAACATGCGTACACTTTCGAGCATGAAAGTGGAAAAGCAATTGAAAATCGCATCGGAAACACGTTTTCTCTATGCACCTTTAGCTCATCGATTGGGCTTGTATCCCATCAAAACGGAGTTAGAGGATTTGTCCATGAAATACTGTGAACCAGAGGTTTTTAAGGATATTGATTCCAAGTTAAAAAGCACCCAAGATGTCAGAAATCGCTTTATTCGTCGCTTTGTTGCACCGATTAAGGAGGAATTAGAAAATCAAGGATATCATTTTGACATCAAAGCGCGTCCAAAGTCGATTTTTTCGATTTGGCGAAAAATGCAGTCGAAAAGTGTTCCGTTTGAAGAAGTATTCGATTTGTTTGCCCTGCGCATCATTGTGGATACACCATACGAACTGGAAAAAGCGGATTGTTGGCGAATTTATAGCGTCGTAACAGACTTTTATCAGCCGAGTCCGGACCGTTTACGCGACTGGATTTCCACTCCACGTGCAAATGGATATGAGTCCTTGCACACAACGGTGATGTCCCCACAAGGACGTTGGGTAGAAGTGCAGATTCGTTCCAAGCGCATGGACGATATCGCTGAACATGGATTAGCCGCGCATTACAAATATAAAGAGTCGAAAACTGAGGAGAATAAATTCGACCGTTGGATTGCGGAAATTCGCGATTTGTTGGATAGTCCTGATATGAATGCTTTGGATTTTGTCAATGACTTCAAATTGAATTTGTTCAATGATGAAATTTATCTTTTTACACCAAAAGGTGAATTGCGTGTTTTACCAGTTGGTTCAACCATCTTAGATTTCGCTTACGATATTCACACCGAAATTGGCGATCGCTGTATCGGTGCAAAAGTGAATAACCGATTGATGCCCTTAAGCTATCAATTATTAAATGGGGATCAATTAGAGATTTTAACCTCCAAAAAACAGAAGCCAAATGATGAATGGTTGAAATTTGTTGTTACAGCTCGTGCGAAACAAAAAATCAAATCATCGTTAAACGAAGAGCGTAAACAGATTGCTTCCGATGGAAAGGAAATTTTGGAGCGAAAATTCAAACAGTTTAATGTGCGAATGAATCAAGAAAACATTCAATATTTAACGAACCATTTTCATGTATCGACCATCAGTGAGCTCTACTTTCGAATTGCCAAAGGAAAGGTAGATTTGTCCAAACTTCGTGAATTAGAAGTAGTTGGTGGAATGTTGCAATCACAACGTAAAATTCAATCCAAAAAAATAAATAACGGTTCGGAAGAAGGAACGTTTGAAGGAATCAACACCGATAAAGACACAATCGTCATTGGTGAAGATTTTAAAGGTTTTGATTATCAATTGGCTCGTTGTTGTAATCCGATCCCGGGAGATAAGATTTTTGGATTTATCACGATTAGCAGTGGAATCAAAATTCACCGCTATAATTGTCCAAATGCGGTGCACTTGATGTCGAAATTAGCCTACCGTTGCCTCAAAGCAAAATGGGAGGGAGAGCAATTGGTGGAACGTATTGCCGCGATTCGCATTGTGGGAATTGACCAATTGGGAATGGTGAACCGTTTGACGGAAATCATCTCCAAACAAAACCATGTGAACATGAAAAGTATTTCCTTTGAAACGAACGACGGTGTTTTCGAAGGTCGAATCAAAGTCTTGGTTTACGATACGGCGCAATTGGAACAGTTGACACGTAAATTCGAAGAAGTTGAGGGCGTTCAGCGTGTAACACGTTGGGAT
>JBEDCT010000124.1:0-6526 GCA_041176665.1 Bacteroidota bacterium
GGTATTTTTTTATAGAATGCTTATTGGAAAACGCGTACGTAGTCAACATACATAGTCTGAGGGAAAACAGTAGAAGCATTTGGATTTCCTGGCCAGTTACCTCCTACAGCTACATTGAAAATCAGGAAGAATTTTTCCTTAAATTCACTCAGGTTTGCAGGAGTAATATTGAGGGTGTTATACACCACATCATCTCTCAACCAAGTGATGCTATTTTGATTCCAGACAATCGAGAATACGTGAAACTCATCTGCGTACTTTCCTGATGGTAAAGTGGTGCTGTTTCCATACTGTGCATGAGATCCATTTTCACTCCAGTGTGCCGTTCCGTGAACGGTGCGGTCATTTGCACCAGCGCCACCTATTAATTCCATGACGTCGATTTCTCCACAAGAAGGCCATCCTACCGTAGAAATATTGTCTCCTAACATCCACAACGCTGGCCAGATTCCTTGTCCATAAGGAACGGCAGCACGAATATCAATACGCCCGTATTTCCAAGATTTGATTCCTTGCGTTTTCATTCGTGTAGAAGTGTACAACTGTGAATTAAACGGTTGGTTCTTAGCTGTAATTTCTAAATATCCTCCGTTGAGGCTGTAGTTTTGGTTGGTGTAGTATTGTAATTCGTTATTTCCCCATCCACCGCTACCTGTACCAATATCGAATGTCCAATCATTGGAAAGAGTTGTTCCGTTGAACTCATCACTCCAAACCAATGAATAGTTGGCGTATGTGTTCGGAGTACTATAACCCGTTGTTGGTGCTCCAGAAGTACCTCCTGCTGTAACGGTCACAGTTATGTTATCCATCTTTTGAATATAGTCAGTATAGGTCGTATGCGCACATGTTTTAATCGAATAGGTGCCAGATGCTGAATACGTATGAGCTGCATGTCCATCGGTCGTTTCAACTACGGTAGAATCATTATTATGATAGAAGGTTACCGTGTAGAAATTTGCGTTTTCAGCGGAAGCTTGAACGTCTACTAATCCAGCTGTGGTCGTAATCGATGTCACTAAATTAGTGGGCAAAGTTACAACAGGTGGTTTGTTCTTATCGCAACCTGCGAGTCCTGCAAAAACGAAAACAATTAAGTGATGAATGCTCATAATCATTATTTTATTCAGTTTTCAGGCGAAGATACCAATTGAAACCGCCTGCGTGATGTTTGTATTGTAAAGATAGGGTAGAGTCCGTGATATCCAATATTCTGTATGTGTGCACTCCTGTATAGAATCCCATAAATGCATTATTAGATATGGTAATTGTTGTTTCTGCGTTTTCCAGTAATGTCCACGATTCGTTCATTTGATTATCATATGGTGCCGTATAATCGCCTAGGTTTTGAAAAGATCCGGGGAAATTAGCGGATAGTGTATTGTGGACATATACATCTCCGTTATTGATCATGTCGAATTTGAATCCGTTCAGGTGAAATACGTATTTATCTCCGTACAATCCTGCACCCGCTTTGTCTAATCCACCTGCTGACCACCATTCAGGAATATCTCCTAAAGGACTAATTGGATCTGGACCAACGCCCATGTGTCCGTCAGCGGTTGAATCAATGACCCAAGTTTTATATCCTGGACCATTGATACCACCCGTTAACATGATGAAAATAGGGTTATTCAGAAGTCCTAAGTTATCTTGAGCAATGGTGACTTCTTGCGAAGAACTTTTGCTTCCTCCTGAGGAAAATACGGTTAATTTAACGGTGTACGTTCCAGCATACGGATAAGGGGAACTAACAGAAGTTCCTTTCGCTTTTGTACCATTTCCAAAGTCCCAAAGACATTGAAGATCTGGATTATTTGCCGTAAACTCAATGATGTTCGCATTACTCGCGGATGGAGTATAAGAGAAAGCAGCATCAGCAGCAGTAGGAGCAGGTCCTAATTGCGGATTTTCTTTTTTACAAGCAAAAAGTAATACTAAGATGCTTGTTGAAAATAGTAGTTTCATTTTCATATGGTTTTAATATTAATAACCTGGGTTTTGTGACCAATTACCACCTGTTAAATCAATTTCAACTTGTGGAATCGGGAATAATTCATGTTTGCCTGTAACGAAGCCATCAATGTATGTTGCGGCTTGACCTGTTCTCACTAGATCAAAGAAACGTAATCCTTCTCCAGATAATTCGTAACGACGCTCTCTGTATATGACTTCGATTGAATTGACAGGAATTCCTGGTACACCAGCGCGACCTCTCACTTGATTCACTAATTGCTGAGCCGTAGATGTTTGTCCAAGTTGGTAATGTGCCTCTGCTGCCATTAAAAGCACGTCTGCATAGCGCATGACACGGTAATTCACAGGACTTGTTAAGTCGTTATCTGGTAATCCAATTTCTCCTTGTCGTTTGATGTATTTATTGTTGTAGTAACCAGTGTGACCACCAGCACCAATTGCGTAGGTAATAGAAGCAGCGTTTGGTTGTGTCGCGATAAATGCGTCGATGTCTAATACGGTTGCAGCGCGACGTCCGTCGATTGAACTAAACGCATCGTACAGTTCTTGCGTTGGTAAGTTGTAGCTGTTACCATCTCCGTAAACTGGACCATTGTACTGACGAATTCCTTGGAATCCAACTGCTGCATTTCCTTCAAGACAAATTAAACATCCGTAGCTTCCACCTTCTAAGCCGGTATATTCTACATCAAATACAGTTTCTGCATTGTTTTCATTGGCAACAGAAAATAGGTCTGTATAGCTAGGAGTTAAGCTGTAACTTCCGGATGCAATAACTTCGTCAAATGTTGCCGCGGCTTCTGCAAATTTATTTTGGTATAGGTAAACTTTTCCAAGGAAGGATAATGCTGCTCCTTTTGTCGCTCTTCCTTTTTGACTAGCAACGGTATTCAACACCGCCGAAGATTCTTGCAAATCTTTTTCAATTTGAGCATAAACTTCTGCTTTGGGTGAACGTGCGATTTGAAGTGCTTCTTCAATTCCGATGCGTTTGTCGATGATTAACGGAACATCTCCGAAGTATTTCACTAACTCAAAGTAGTAGTACGCACGAAGAAACTTCGCTTCTGCGATGATGTGAGCTTTTCCAGGAAAATCGATGTTGTCTTTGTTTTCTAGGATGTAGTTCGCACGTGTTAATCCAGTGTAATTCCAACGAAAAACATTTCTTAGTTCAACATTTACACCACCGTGTGTCATGTCATCAATTTGATGTAATCCTGGTGAATCATTCACACTTTCTCCACCTGCGATGGCATTGTCTGAAGCAATTTCTCCAATCCACATCGTCAAGAAGGAAGCTTGCAATAAATCATATGCACCAGTTAATGCACGGTCATAATCTTCTGGTGTTTGAAAGAAGTTCTCCACATCTTGCGTGTATGGAGGATCAACAGAAAGGAACTTGTCACAAGCTGTTTGTGTAAGTGTTAGGATTACTAGTCCTGTAAATATCAGTGATTTTTGAATAAGTCTCATCGTTTAGAATTTTAATTGAATACCACCCATGAATGTTTTTGCTTGCGGATAAAAACCGTAGTCAACTCCTGCAGAAAGCGCCCCTGACGAACCAAGATCCGGGTCGAATCCTTGATAACGTGTCAGTGTAAACAGGTTGTTAGCAGATAAATAGATGCGGAATGAGTCCACTTTGATTTTCTTTAATTTTGCTGCAGAGAAGCTGTACCCAAGTTGAACATTTTTCAAACGAGCAAATGATCCGTCTTCCACGTAATAAGAAGAGAACAAGTTGTTACGAGTAGCCTCTGTAGTTACGCGTGGATTTTCATTTGTTGATCCTTCTCCTGTCCAACGGTCAACCATGTATCCTAATTGATTCGCGTAAGGTTGTTGACGTTCGTAATTACGAATAATTTCTTGTCCAATTGCTGAATAAAGCATTCCCGAAAGGTCAAACGCTTTGTAGCGAACGTTGAATGAGAATCCAAATGTGAAATCTGGAATAGCAGAACCTAAGTAGGTTTTATCTGAATCATTGTTGAAGTTAATCACACCATCACCATTTTGATCAACAAAGATCAAGTCTCCTGGTTTTGCTCCGTCTTGAACAACTGGAGAAGCATCAATTTCTGCTTGCGTTTGGTAGATTCCGGCTGTTTCGTATCCAAAGAAATAACCGATTTCGTATCCTTCTTGAAAACGTGTGGCGATATCGCCTCCCACACTAAATCCAGCTCCAGGAATGTAATCTACTCCATCTGGAACTTTCGTAACTTTATTGGTGATGGTTGTCACGTTAAAGTTCAAATCAGTGGAGAAATCTTTTTTCTTACGTAAATGGTAAGCAAATTCTAGCTCAAGTCCTTTGTTGGATACATTTCCTGCATTGATTACAGGCGGATATCCACCAGGACCATACGAACCTATGATTGCTGTAACGTCTGGTTGAAACAATAAATCATTGGTGTTTTTGATGAAATAATTCGTAGTAAAGTCTAATTTTTTCCAGAATGTGAAGTCTGCACCAATGTTCAATTGACGCGTCGTTTCCCATTTCAAATCTGGGTTAGATGGACGTCCAATCGCAACACCTTGAGTGATTAAATCGTCGAAAACGTATACACCTTCTCCGTTTAACAGTCCGCGGTAAGCAAAGTTAGGAATCTGGTCGTTTCCAGAAACACCGTAGCTGATGCGAAGTTTCGCATAGTCGATGAACTTCACTTTAAAGAAAGATTCTTCGGACATTAACCATCCTGCGGAAGCAGTTGGAAAGATACCATAGCGACTGTTAGCACCGAACTTACTTGATCCATCACGTCTAACGATTCCAGAGAACATGTATTTTTCTTTAAAGCTGTATTCTGCACGCAAGAATGAGGAAACGAGACGCTCTGTAAACTCCCAAGAACCTACGTTGTTTAAGTATCCACCTTGTGCTGTGTTGGCTGAAATGTCAGCGTATATAACTGAATTGTTTGGAATACCGAACGCTGTTCCGTTAATGGAACTTCCTTCTCTTTGGAAGATGGAAACACCTGCTGTACCTTTGATTTTGTGTACTTCTGCGAATGTTTTTTCGTAGTTTAAGAAACTTTCATATGTTAAGTCAACGAATGTTGAGCGATCTTCATAAACAGCAGCTCCACGGTTGATTTCTACTCCAGGCGAAAGTTCTACTGTTGGAGACTCAAGGTCATCGTTAAGCGCAGTGTTCGCATATTTACCATCTCCGTACCAAACGAGTGGAGAGAATACTTTACCGTCTACGAAAGCTACGTTATAGTTAAATCGATTGGTAAAGGATAAATGCTCATTGAATTCGTATACAAACTCTTCTTTTCCAACAATTTTGTTTGCCGTGTTCCAATTGTATTGATTTTGCATTTGAGCAATTGGATTGATGATGTCACTCACTTCTTCCATGTATGAGAATTGTCCATTTGGCTTACGAATCGGAACATTCGGGAATGCATTGATGGTATTGTATAAAACTGAACCGATTCCATTCTCTGGCAAGGTGCTACGTGCATCGTTCGAGTACAGTAAAACGGAGTTTAATTTCAGTTTGGATGACATGTCGGTGCTGAAATTCAAACGTGCATTGTAACGAGAGAAATTCGATTTAGGTCCACCAACGATACCGTCTTGATTAAAGTACCCGAGAGCGATGGAATAACGTGTATTCATCGTTCCCCCACTAATACTCAAGTTGTGGCTTTGAATAGGCGCTGTTTGGAAAACAGAATCTTGCCACGGTGTCCCAATTCCTAAATTCGTATTGTTAAAAGGCATGTCTTGTCCACCCATCGCAAACATTTCGTTTTTGATGACAGCATATTCTTGAGCTGTCAACAAATCTAATTTTCTGGATGTTTGTTGTTGACCCCAATAAGCGTTGTATTCTACTTGAGGTTTGCTATTGATGTTTCCTTTTTTCGTTTCAACGATGATGACACCGTTTGCTGCACGAACACCATAAATACCTGCTGTTGCGTCTTTTAGGACGTTAATTGACTTAATATCAGATGGATTCAAGGCATTTAATCCTTCGGAATCATATACAACCCCATCTACTAGAATTAATGGATCATTATCACCAAACGTAGAAAGTCCACGAATGCGAATGCTCGAAGAACCACCAGGAGAACCTGAGTTCGTAGCGATGTTTACACCGGCAACTTGTCCTTGCAAGGCTTGGTCGACACGTGCCACGCTCATTTTTTCAATGTTTTCGCCATTTACTTTGGAAGTTGCACCGGTTACTTCTTTGCTTTTAGCCGTTCCGTATCCAACGACAACCTCTTGTTGGTTGTTCACAAGTTCTACTAGAACGATATCAAGTGTGTTTCGTCCATTTAATTGAACTTCTTGCTTTTCATAACCATTAAGGGTGTACACAAGTGTAGAATTGGCCGCATCGCTCACTTTTAAGCGGTAAAATCCCGTTCCATCGGTTGTAACACCTGTAGTGATACCTTTTACTTGCACCTTGACAAACGGTAATGCGACGTTTTGTTCGCTTTTTACGAAACCAGTGACCGACATTTCTTGAGAGAATGCGAGACTACCAATTCCAATAAAAAGG
>JBEDCT010000125.1:0-16075 GCA_041176665.1 Bacteroidota bacterium
GGAAACACCTATACGCTCATGTCGGCAAACCTCTCGGATTTGGCCGGGAATATCTCGGAGAATCAATCCGTATACTTTGATTATTTAGTTGCAGACACTGCCGTAAAAGGAGATGTGTTGATCACAGAGTTCTTTCCAGACCCCACACCTGTCATTGGACTACCCGAAGTAGAATTTGTCGAGATTTTCAATAAAACAGGAAAAGTATTTCATTTGCAAAACTGGACAATTAGCGATGGTTCCTCAAATGGTACAATAGGAGATTTCTGGTTATTGCCAGGTTCTTATATCGTTTTGACCGCAAATGCCAATATTGGATTATTTACCAACGTTGCTGGGGTTACGAGTTTTCCCAGTTTAAACAATGCTGGAGATCAACTCATTCTAAATGATAATACTGGCTTACTCATCGATCGCTTGACATACACAGACGATTGGTATCAAGATCCGAACAAACAGGACGGCGGATACAGTTTGGAACGAATCAATCTAAACGACCCTTGTTCCAACTACGATAATTGGGCTGCATCAAATGATCCTTCAGGAGGATCTCCCGGAACGATTAATTCCATTTTTAGTGCTGCGCCTGATCAATCAAATCCAAGTTTACTCTCCTTGATTGCACTGAATCCAAATTTCTTGGAGGTTTCCTTTTCAGAAGGGATGGATTCCTTGAGTCTCGCCAATACGCAAATCACCGCAAGTCCAAATTTAAGTGTGCAACAAACGTTTATTCAAGAGGTGAATGATAATCCGAACGGACCGCCACAATTGATTATACAATTCAACGAGAATTTCATTCCATCTTCAACGTATCAAATTCAATTGGGACCTGTGAGTGATTGTTGGCAAAATGACACGACAATGATCGGTCAATTCACCTTGCCTGAACAAGCGCAAGTTGGTGATCTTGTGATCAATGAGATTTTAGCTAATCCCTTGAATGGCGGACAAGATTTCATTGAACTTTACAACCGATCATCGAAAGTGATTGACCTGAAAGACTGGCAAATCGCGAATTTTTACAACGATACTATTTCGAATTTAAAGACCATTTCCAATCACTTTATTTTAGAGCCAAATGCATATGTCGCGCTTAGTGAAGACACGAGTTTTCTCATCGGAAATTATCCCGCAAGTGTTTCTGGACGAATGATACAAATGGATTTGCCAAGTTATAACATTGACTCTGGAACTGTTTATTTGTTTTACAGCGGTGAGCAAATTGACCGAGTTTCCTATTCGGAAGATTGGCAATTTTCCCTGTTGGATAATTTTGACGGTGTGAGTTTAGAGCGCATATCACCTAACGGTGCATCAAATCAGTCGTCGAATTGGCATTCCGCCGCTGAGTCGATTGGATTTGCAACTCCGGGACGCGTGAACTCCCAATATCAATATGTCGGAACAACAGCATCCATCAGTCTTCAGAAAGACATTTTTTCCCCTGATCAAGATGGATTTGAAGATGTCCTTGTCATTAACTACGCCTTTACGCAAAGTGGAATCCTTGGTAAAGCAAAAATTTATGATGATTTCGGAAGAGAAGTGAAATCACTATTCTCGAATGAACTATTAGGCACAACCGGATTTTTCACTTGGGATGGCGTGAATGCAGATCAAGCGAAAGCACCTATAGGAATTTACGTGCTTTTCATGGAAGTTTTCTCTACCGATGGAAGTGTAATTTTAGCAAAAAAAATCCCGTTCACTCTAGCGGGCAAATTGTAACTTTGTAAAAAAACGATGAAACATTCACTGCTCGCTTTTAGTCTGCTATTTTCCTTGACGCTATTCGGTCAGCGATATGCCAATTCTGTCGGACTTAGGTTTGCAAATATTGGCTATACGCAGATCAATGGAAAGCATTTCATGAATGCATCCAATGCTGTGGAAGTAAGTTTAGGAGGTAGCTCAAACTATGTTTGGATGCAAGGAAATTACGAGTGGCAACATCCATTGGTTGATGATGTTGATTATTACTTAGGTGCAGGACCAGGAATGGGCGTTGTTTCCGGAAATCCCATTATGCAAAATTCAGCGAATGATCGTTTTATGTTTGGAATGAACGGTGTGATCGGTGTTGAATACACACTTCCTGACTATCCATTTACCTTCGCTTTTGAGTCAGGACCATACATACAAATCATTCCAAGCTTCAATTTGGGTTGGAATTTCGGACTAGCTGCACGTTATGTCATCCCTTAAAAACACCTTGTCCCCTGGCTCCAAAAATTGGATTCCCAAGTTTTTTCAGCTCTTGGAAAAAGGCGTTATTTCTTTAGACTTAGAGCTCATTCAGAATACCGAAACAGACTTAACCCATTTTGTTTCGCATCGCACAGGACTGGTATACGGAAATGCCTTGCATTTACTATTTTCAAATCAACTAGATTCATCAAAATACACCACTGATGAAAAACTGAAATTACTACTTTTTGAAACCTTGTTGTTTAGTTATTTACGAAAAAACCAAGGTGAATTCAATAAAGATGCCTTCATCGAAAACCTCATCGATTTCTATGGAAATACAAAGGACGGAGGGGTTTTCGCCTGGTTTGATCGCGTTTTTACAGGAAAAAACAATCAAAGTCTTGAAGAAATTTTGGCGCACCGCATTCAAGTGAAAAGTACCTTTTTTGGTGCTAATTATTGGTTAAATCACTTGTCGAATGCATTTATTTTTCTAGATGTCGTTTTATACCGTGCCTTTTTAGAGGGACAAATTCAATCATTTTCTCGTCACTACCCTGATTATGCCAGTTCATTAATGAATGGCGTAATCTATGCCGCTTATACCGATGATAACGCTGAAGACAAAGAACAACGAGTTTTGTGGCACTTTTTAGCCTCCACAGATTTAGAAAAATCGAAAAAATTGCGTTTTGAGAATCGGGTTTTAACCGGTGTTACTTTGAGCGTGTTAAAAAAAGAGCGGGTTGTCGATAAATTACTTTCGAAATTCACGGTTGAGTTGGGACTTTTTCTGATTCAAGGAACACATCAGCCGGATGAAGAAGAACAAAAGAAATTAGCTTCTCTCGGACATGCCCTTGATTTATCGAGCAAAGAAATTCAAGAATCCATAGAAATGTGCAATGCGTACATGCTTCAAAACCATAATGAAATTCTCGTTTTTCAATCAGAAACAGAAACAGGTTATGTGTTTAAGGCCTTCAGCAAACGGTGGATTCGAATTTTAGGTCGAAATAAAGATAAACTCGTTCAAGAGATACGTGAAAGCAAGGAGTTGATGTCCTTGATTCAGAAATCAACGAAAGAAGAATTAAGTGTGGAGGAAAAGGAACAAGTGCGCAAACAATTTCTTGATTTAATTAAGACCATGCCCTCTTTAGCCATTTTTCTTTTACCGGGAGGAAGTCTACTTCTCCCTTTAATTCTTAAACTTGTCCCTGAATTAATGCCATCCGCATTTAAAGTGAATGAAATAGAAAAAAACAAAGATAAAAAATGAACTGCAAGATCCACATATACCTCCTCAACGATTTATATTCACAAGAATTAGCGGATACGCAACATGAGGGGAATCAATCCATTGACAATATCAAGTACGAATGGGAGGATGAATTATCTATCTCAAGCGATGTAATCTCAATTACAGAATTATCTGATGTCGATTATCCACTTGCAGGAATGAATGAAAACGATGAAGCTTTTCAATTCGATATCCCGAACATGCATTTATTTGAAATCTGTTCGTCTGATGCGCCAAATGTTTATGTCGGTGCATCTGAAAGCATTGTTTCATCAGCAAAATTCGAAAAAACGGATGAATCGTACACGATTGAAATCTTCTTGAAAGATTACGAACCGATGTCCAACCCAACTCCCGGAATCTTCATTGCTTCAAAATCTTTCCCCAAAGAATTGATCCGCTTATGATTGTATTGAAAAACATACAACTATCCTATACTAAACCCATCATTAAACGGGCAAACTTAAGCGTTTCTCGAGGCGAAATACTCGGTCTCGTTGGGAAAAGTGGTGCTGGGAAGTCTTCTTTACTGAAAATAATAGCTGGACTCATTGATCCGAACACTGGTGAAATTTTCATCGATGAAAAGGTGCAACCGCGTGTTCATCAATTATTGATTCCCGGTTTTCAGCGCGTAGCTTTGGTCAATCAGGATTTTAAATTAGATGTGTATCACACCGTGGAAGAAAACCTCCGTGAAGCTGTTTTGCATTTGCCAAATCACAAAAGAGACAAACGCGTTCAACAATTATTGCGTTTGTTTGACTTGAAATCCATTTCAACAACCAAAGCACATCTCATTTCGGGAGGTGAACAACAACGCTTAGCCATTGCTCGGGCCATTGCTGATCAACCGGAAATATTATTGCTTGACGAACCATTTGGTCACCTCGATGCAAATTTACGTGCGCGACTGACCGAACACTTAATTAGGTTGCGGGAAGAAGAAAATACGACCATTGTTTTGGTTTCCCATGAGGGTCAGGATGTACTTGGACTTTGTGATTCCATCTGCATGTTGAAAAACGGAGTATTGAGTAAAAAATACAAACCTGAGTTTTTGTATTACCATTATTCTAATCTTCAACAAGCGCGTCTTTTTGGACCAGTAAATGCTGTCAAACGCGAAGATGAAACGATTCTTTTTCGTCCAGACGAATACCGAGTTTCTTCCGCTACGGACGCGTTACCCGTTCAATTTATTCGCAGTATTTTTGTTGGCGGACTCTACCATAATTACTTTCAGACAGAAATGGGAGATTCAATCGTACTTTACCAATTTGAACGTTTACATGATACCAGGGGAATCGAAATCGTTAAAAAAACAAAGTAAACTGCCTTGGTATTGGGGCTTCAACGCCTTTAAGGAAGCCATCGTCACCTATGTGAAGGAAGGGGCCTTTTATCATGGTGCCGCTCTAGCATACTATACTTTGTTTGCTTTTATTCCCATCATTTATTTAACGAGTTCGATCTTTGGACGCATGGTTGGTCCAAAAAACATGAAAGAAATGATTTCGGATTTACTACGGAATCAGATGGGGATGGAAGATAGTTCTTCCATTATGGAGGTCGTTAATGGAATGTCCTTACACAAACCAAGTTTTTTCTTAGAAATGGTGAGTATTGCTGTCTTACTTTACAGTTGTTCCGCCTTCTTTGTCTCGTTAAAACGAAGTTTGAATGAATTCTTCAACGTCACGAAGAAAAATCGTCATGAAGAAAACTTATTCATGGACATCATCGGCTTTCGGTTTATTTCCATGGGACTTTTAGCCGTTTTTGCGTTAATCATCATCCTCTTTTATTTTGCGCAAGTATTCATTTTTTCAGCTATTCAAAACTGGAATCAGTACCATAGTGGGTTTATCGATTTTTCCATTAATATTCTTCAAAATATTCTAACTGTTGGAAGTAATTTAATGATTTTCACCTTGGTGTTTAAATTCATTCCGGATGCAAAAGTTCAATGGAATGTCGCCTTCAAGGGAGCCATTTTTACATCCATTCTACTCGTTATCAGTCAGTTTATCATCAATTACTACCTACACAATTATTTTGTTTTGGGGAAAATCGGAATCGCAAATTCCTTGTTTGTCACATTGGCGTGGGTTCATTACTCAGCACAAATCGTCTTTCTTGGAGCGAGATTTACGTATGTTGTAGGAAAAATGACCGGACAAATCATTAAATAATTCCTACAATAATGCAGGAGGTTTTCTGATTTCAATCTTCGCATCTTTAAATATCGAAGAAGTATTTCGGATGCTAAACAAGAAACTTTTATTCCCGCCAACCGGCACATAGTAGAAAGACAAGGCCCAACAGTGTAGGTTTCTATTCAAAGAAAAATAGGCATTTGTTAAGCGAAATTCTTGTAAATTAAGATTCAAGTTTCCAGATAAATTCCATCGTTTGGTCATGCTCACGTCACCACTCACGACGAGCGTTTGAGCGAAAACATTTTTAGCGGGACTCGTGCTTGAAATATCCTGATTCACATTAATAGTGTACACATGTGACAAGCTCATCTTCCATGGAATATCAAAGAAAATAGCGCGTTCTGGATGCAAGGCATAATAATTAAACTCTGAATTCCAGTTTTGTTCGTTGACCGTAGAAGTACTATTTGCAACTTTTTCTCTTGATTTTTTCGGGGCAATGGTAACCGAAGTAGTGAAATTCGTGCCTAAAAACCGACCAAGTCCTTGTTGACTTGATAACGCATAGTTTTTGAGTGTTTTTCCAGTACTTGCATCCCATGCATATGGACTAAAATTAGCGCCGGAAACGAAATTAATCCAATCAGCAGGACTAATTCTCAGGTTCAGTGAAATGTTCGATAATTGCATGGAATCCTTCATGAAATCATAATTTCCATTGATGGATAATTGATCAATCAAACGAATTTTACGAAAACCAGTAAGGGTATCATTATCCGACTTCACCTTTAATTCCATGGTATTATTGATTCCAAAATTCAATAGGGCAGCTTTTTGATTATTTCCGACACTGTAGATGGAATTTTCATAAGGAGAATACTTTACAGTTGCTTGATTCACACCAACGTTCGCTTGAGTTAATTCGTTTAACTGTGGTACATAACGGAATCCAACAGACGGGGTAATTAAATGTCTAAGTTTAGGCTTGTTCTTTCCAATAAATTGATAATAGGAATAAATCACACTTGTCATATTCACGCTGAGATTCACTTCATGAGCCATTCCAAATTGTTGCAAGGTGTCATTTTGAGCTTTGTTCGCTAGCGGATCGTAAAATTTCTGAATCTGTTGAAAGTTGATTTTATTTCCATAATTAATGGATGGATTTATCTTGATGGCATTTCCGAATAATCCGCCCGTGGTTTGTAAAGCCATTGATTGAGAAATACCATTCATGAATTGTTGAGAAATACCAGAGAAATCTCCGACGGACAACAGTTGATCAGAAAAATTAGATCGATTTTGTCCTTCGAAATTATAGGTAATCCCAATGCGTTCAATCGTTTTTTTCCAATTCTTATCGCTTGTTTTAAAGGCGTTTTTGAAGGGGAAAACACGGGTAAGGTTGGCATTCAACACTGGACTCACTAGCGCAATGTTTTTCGCAATCGAATTTTGACGCATGGAGAGTTTCATTCCCATATTGAATGGTTTCCCTGGAAAAGCGCGATTAATATTGATGTCAGAATTAAATGAATTGGTGAAATATTCAGGATTGATTGGATCTAAGTTGTTTTTGGAGTTGTTATCCGAAATGAAATTTACGTTGGACGAAAAACTCCAAAATGGATTCGACTTCGGTGCTTTTCGGTGTGACCATTGCACGCTCAATTTATTGTTTTTATCCTTCGTTGGGAATCCCAAGTTAAATTGCTGGAATCCTACGGAAATGCGTCCCGAGAATCCATACCGTTTCGAGTAATCTAAATCATTTCTCAAACCCCATGAGCCACGGCTATACAAGTTTGCGTAAACCGTTGTTTGCACTTGATCGTTGATGGGGAAATAATAACCTAGATTTTGGATTCCAAATCCGTAATTTGACAGTGGAACAAACTCAGGGAAAAGGAGCCCATTCGTTTCTTGTTCTTTTGTTGGAATAAACGCAAAAGGTAATCCAAGCGGTGTAGGAATGCCGTTTACCCACAAATTCATTGGTCCCGTTACTATTCGTTCATTCGGAACAATTACTCCTTTACTGAGTTGAAAATGGTAATGCGGCTCATCCAAATCACAGGTGGTCAATCGACCTTTGAGCAAATGTATTTCCTCGTTCGGATGTCGTTTCGCTGTTTCCATGTGGAAATAAAACTCATCTTGTTTGATGGCTAGTTCCTCTAAAAATCCTTTTTTCGTCTTCGTGTTGTATTTCAAGGTGTGACAAGTCACGGATTCTCCACCGTCTGTAAAAATGGGGAATTCTAGCTTATTGCTGTCCTTATCGTAGCGATACTTTGCCGTAATCTCATTCTCATTGAGGTCCAATAAAATATATCCTGCTGTGATCAGTAATCCATCCATTTCGACCTTTGCATTTCCGTATAAATGGACTTGTTTTTTATCGATATCATTGAAAATTCGTTCATCCGCTGAATAAGTGATGATATTCTGCATACTTGAGTCATTGACAAACAAGGTGTCCTGAGCTGTAACCACAGACAAATTGCACATTATTAACAATGTGACGAAGAAAAGTTGTTGTATCAATGATCTTTTGGTCAAAGTTGGCTCTTAAATTTGTAGAATGCGCCTTAAACGTACAAAGCTACCAAAATTCAAGTTGTTTGAGAAAAACGAACATAAACTCCATTTATTGGGTCTGGTCTGCTTGTTTTTATTTTCTCAATCTTTATTTGCGCAACATTCGGTAAAACATGGGATAAAAACGGTGGTAATTGATGCCGGACACGGTGGAAAAGATCCTGGTTGTCACGGTTCGTTTGCGCATGAAAAGATTGTTTGCTTGGAAATGGCCTTAAAACTAGGCGCAAAAATAAAAGCAAAGTATCCCGAGATCAATGTGATTTACACCCGAACAACAGATGTTTTTGTCGAATTAATTGACCGAGCGAACATCGCAAACAAAGCAAATGCCGATTTATTTATTTGCATTCATGCAAATGCGGGTAGCAGTGCTGCTTATGGAACAGAGACCTACGTTCTAGGTTTACACCGTACGGAAGCACAGCAACGTGTTATGGAACGAGAAAACTCGATTATTGCGCTTGAAGATGATAAGGGAGCAAAATACAAGGACTTTGATTTATCGCCAGATGCCATCATTCAATTGCAGTTACAGGGAGCCGTTTATTTAAATCACTCCATTGAATTCGCCGAATACTTACAAAAAGAATTCAAACGCATTGGACGTTATGATCGCGGAGTGAAGCAAGCTGGATTTTTAGTTCTCTACAAAACAACCATGCCAAGTGTCCTGATTGAAACGGGATTTTTACCCAATCCAACGGAGGAAAAATTTATTGGCTCGTCAGATGGACAAGAAAAAATGTCCTCAGCCATGTTCAAAGCTTTTGAGAATTACAAAAGTCAAATGGAAGGAAAACCAGTTGCTAATAGTCCGATTGAAACTGTAGAGAAAATACCAGAACAAAAACCAAAAGAACAAACAAGTCAAGTAGCAGATTCATCCGGACTGGTTTTCCGCGTTCAAATTGAAACATCGGATCGAAAAGTCGCTTTGAATTCTGCACGTTTCAAAGGACTAGAGGTCTATGAATACGAAGAAAACAACATGTTTAAATATTGTACAGGAACCTACAAAAATGACTTAGCTGGGGCCAAAAACTATAAAAATGAACTCATTGAAAAAGGATTTAATCATGCTTTCGTAGCTGCCTTCCTTAATGGAGAGCGAATTAGTATCGAAAAAGCTATTAAATTAGCAGAAAAAAAGTAGTTTGAAGTTCACGAAAGAAATAAAAGCCGCCCTAATCGCAATAGCCTCCATCGCTATTCTTTATGCTGGAATCAATTTCCTCAAAGGAAATAGTTTTCTAGGTGGAGACACCGAATACACCTCCTATTTCCCTAATACTGGTTCAATTATGGTGTCTAGCAATGTCACCTTGAATGGCGTAACCGTTGGAAAAGTAACTGGCATCAAATCGATTCCGAATGGTTCAATTGACAAAAAAGTCAAGATGACCTTTAACATCCAAGAAAAAGGAATTCGACTACCAAAAGGTTCATTTGTTGAAATTGGTTCACTAGATTTTATTAATAAATGTTTAATAATTCACACTCCTGAAGATATTTCGAAAGGATTTTACAAAGCCAACAGTGTCATTCCTGGAAAAATTTCCATCGACATGGTTACTCAGGTAAAAGCTTATGCTGATCCAATCTCGCAACGCCTTCAAAAAATGATGGGTTCCATTGATCGCATGGTTATTTCTTTATCCTCTTTTTGGGATACGACAGCAACCTCTGAAATTGAAGGTAGTTTGAAAGAAGTGAAGATTACCATTAAACGATTAGGACGTGTCGCAAACGAAATCGAAGGGTTTGTCGCAGCTGAGCGCGCGCAATTCACCAAAATCATGGCGAATGTCGAATCCATCACCTTGAACATCCGACGTAGTAATGATGAGTTAACGAAGATTATCGGAAACACACGTAAAATCACAGACGATTTTGTGAGCGCTGACTTTAAGTCCATTTTGTTGGATGCACAGACAACGGTGAAAAAATTGAACCTTGTGCTAGAAGATGTCGAAAATGGACACGGAACATTGGGTAAACTTATTCACGACGAAAAACTTTACAACGAGTTGGTTGTTACCAATAATGACCTTCAAAACCTTGTGACAGATCTTCAGGCAAATCCAAACAGGTATATTCATTTCTCCGTTTTCGGTAAGAAATCAGAAGGGCTTATTTTGAGTGAGAAAGAAGAAGTGAAATTCAAAAAATGGTTGGATACCATTCCAGATTAAATTAAACGTTCATGGAGATCATATTATTTGCCATTCTTTTAAGCGCGGGAGTTGGATTCTTCGCCTACAACGCATGGAAAGTGCGTTACAATATCTTGCTTGGTCAAGAAATTGATCGTTCTGACAGAAAAGGAGAACGTATAAAGACGATGTTATTAGTTGCTTTTGGTCAAAAGAAAATGTTCGCTCGTCCAATACCCGCATTGCTTCACCTAGCGCTTTACGTTGCTTTTGTCATTACGCAAATTGAATTGATTGAAATTGCCATTGATGGATTAACTGGTCAACACCGATTCTTCTATTTCAAATTGGGTGGATTTTACACCTTCATGATCAGCTTCATTGAAATTTTATCCGTCCTTGCTTTCGTTGCAACCTTAGCATTTTTGGCAAGACGCAACTTACTCAAACTTCCTCGTTTCACGATGAAGGAACTCATGGGTTGGCCTACACAAGATGCGAATATCATTTTGATTGCTGAAATCGTTCTTATATCCTTCATTTTCTGCATGAACGGAGCCGATGAAGTATTGTACAGTCGCGGAGGCTCACATGTAGAATTTGCTAAAGGTAATTTTGATTTCGCGATTTCATCCTTTATTGGACCAATGCTCTTCGAAAACCTAAGTATTGATGGCTTGCATGTTGTTGAGCGTATTGGTTGGTGGGGACACATCCTCATGGTCCTTTCGTTCTTAAACTACCTACCCTATTCGAAACATTTCCATATTTTGTTGGCGTTCCCAAATACCTATTTTTCCAACTTAGAGCAAAAAGGAAAGTTCACCAACATGGAATCCGTTACGAATGAAGTAAAGCTGATGTTGGATCCAAATGCGGACCCTTATGCAGCTCCAGCGAATCCAGACGAAGCTCCGAAACGATTTGGTGCAAAAGACGTCACCGATTTAACGTGGAAAAACTTATTGGACGCGTATACATGTACCGAATGTGGACGTTGTTCATCTTCTTGTCCAGCAAATGTGACAGGTAAACTTTTGTCCCCCCGTAAAATCATGATGGATACGCGTGATCGTTTGGTTGAAGTGGGTGAAAACTACCGCAAACACGGAAAAGGGTATGACGATGGAAAAAGTCTACTTGGAGATTACATTACAGAGGAAGAACTTTGGGCTTGTACAAGTTGTAATGCCTGCGTAGAAGAATGTCCCGTAAACATTGATCCTTTATCCATTATTGTTGATTTACGAAGATACCTCGTCATGGAAGAATCGAAAGTTCCGAGTGAGTTAACAGGTATGTTAACCAACATTGAAAACAATGGAGCCCCTTGGCAATTTGCGCAAACAGAGCGTTTAAATTGGGCTAACGAAGATTAAGACAAGTAAGAAAATCGAGCTAATTAAGCAAAAAGACTGACTATGATAGTTCCTACAATGGCCGAAAAAATGGCAAATGGCGAATCACCTGAAATATTATTTTGGGTTGGTTGTGCTGGAAGTTTTGATGATCGTGCCAAGAAAATCACCAAAGCAATTGTAAAAATCTTGAATAAATGTCAAGTTGATTTCGCTGTTCTTGGAACGGAAGAAAGTTGTTCCGGTGATCCAGCAAAGCGCGCAGGAAACGAGTTTACGTTTCAAATGCAGGCGATGATGAACATCGATGTCTTGAATGCTTATGAAGTGAAAAAAATCGTGACGGCTTGTCCGCACTGTTTTAACACTTTAAAAAACGAATATCCCGAACTTGGCGGAAACTATGAAGTAATTCATCATACTCAATTGATTCAGGATTTAATCAATACGGGTAAACTCGCTTTAGAAGGAGGAGAAACCTTCAAAGGAAAAAAAATTACGTTTCACGATCCATGTTATTTGGGACGTGCGAACGATGTATATGAAGCACCTCGTTCATTGATCGAAAAATTAGATGCCGAATTAGTGGAAATGAAGCGTTGTAAGACCAAAGGACTCTGTTGTGGAGCTGGAGGTGCGCAGATGTTTAAAGAAGCAGAGAAAGGCAACAAAGAAATCAACATAGAGCGCACAGAGGATGCCTTAGAGACACAAGCAGAGATTATTGCGACTGGTTGTCCGTTTTGTAACACGATGATGACTGACGGCGTGAAAAACTTCGAAAAAGAAGGAGCTGTTAAAGTAATGGACGTAGCTGAATTAATTGCACATGCAGCAGACCTATAATATTCCTGCTCATTTTCCATTGGATGCTCGTTTATGGGTATTTGTGGGTGATCGAAGCATGTCCGAAACGGAAATCGCTTGGTTGAACGAAGGACTTAGTCAATTTGTTTCTTCGTGGCAAACACACGGGAAATCATTAGATGCCGTTGGATTCGTTTTGCACGAATCTGCGATTGCCATCGTTGCAAACCAAAATGCTGTGAAAGCGTCCGGATGTTCCATGGATAAAATCAATCACTTTGTAAAAGATGCCGGTGGACAATTGTCTATGGATTTTTTCAATCGCATGAATGTCTTGCGTCCCACAGAAACGGGTACCTATGCTCTGTCCCGTTATGAGGTCAATGCATCCGATATGATTCATTCAGCGATGCTGGAGTTAAGAGAGCTCGCTGATCTCAGTTAGACTTAAGCTTGAGTTTCCTCCAGGCATCCCTCACCCATTTCAACCACACAAAAAACAGGATTGGGGCTACAACCACCACCAATTTGTTGTAATTCCATGCAGTTGGAAAATCAAAATGAATGGCGTGTTGAATGGCTCTGGTGATTCCACAGCCAAAGCATTCTTTGTCGAATAACAAAACAGACAAACAGAGCGATTGTCCGTGATCAAAAAAAGAAGCGGGCAATAACCACAGCACAAAAGGCATGATTATTAACCCGCTAAAAACAATGTATTTCAAGGATTAACTATTTCTACTAACAATGATCAATGCATGAATGACTCCAGGGATCCCGCAAAGTAATGTCCAAAGTAAATTAATTAAAACCGTTGATATATCCCAGTCAGTAACAATTCCAACCGCTATAAAAGGGAAGAAAAAACATAAAACATACAATAATCCAACTGGCACATCATCACTTTGCTTTTGTGAGTTAACCACTTTGCGAAGTGCTTTCATTTCTTGTTTAGAAATTTGTTTCACTTCTTTGTTCTTTTGATTGACAGAAATCGTTTGATCTGCCATTCCCTTCACATTTACGACCTGAGGTGTTGTTGAAACGGAATTAGCTTGAATAGAAGCTTCATCATTTTGAGCAACTGCAACTACCTCTTGATTTGGTAATTCATAAACACTCGCTGTTTTGCTATTTTCTTTTGGACTAATAACGACTTTAGCAACAGTTTCCACTTCTTCAATTGAAGTGATTTCTGTGTTTTTATCCTTTTTTGAATGTCCATTCATGGCATGCCATTGAACGTTAAATCCATTTCGGTACACTCTTTTTTCAACTGTACACGATGCAACCATAAATAAGATGGATGCAGTAATAAGTAAAATCTTTTTCATACGAAATGTTTTATAAGTTTATCTAAAGATACGCAATATTCTTTTGTCCTCCACTAAAAAGATTTCTAGTATGAACTCGTCGCTCCACCAATTTGCTCAATCGGATGCCATGTCGTTTTGATTTCTTGAAAACCAGAGATATAGCTCATTCCTTGGGCGGATTCTTGACTCCAATCACTATCCAAAACCAACACTCTTTTGAGGTTGTCTATCGAAGAAAGTTGCGTCGATTTTACCATATCATCAGCTGCGTTCGAAAGGAAAATCGCATTGACATCCATGTGATCTGCTAAGGTTGGAAGCAACTCTGTTGCAGATCCGGTCAAGATGTTCACAACTCCTGCTGGCAAATCAGACGTTTCTAAGACTTCTGCGAAACTAACGGAACACAGAGGAAGAGCTTCAGACGCAATTAAGACTGCTGTATTTCCGCCAGCTATAACAGGCATCAATTGGGAGACCAAGCCAAGTAAGCTCGTGTCTTGATCCGCTAAAATTCCTACAACTCCGGTTGGTTCTGCCATAGAAAAATTGAAATGCGATGAGTTTACGGGATTGACTGAACTTAAAATTTGCTGGTATTTATCGCACCAACCTGCATAATAAACGATTCGGTCAATAGATCGTTCTATTTCCTGTGAAGCTACATCGGCGACTGATCCCTGCTGCATCAATTCTTCGATGAACTGAGCTTTGCGTCCGGCTAACATCTCTGCCATTCGATACAAAATTTGTCCACGGTTGAATGCACTGCGCTCCGACCATGTTCCAAAGGCTTTTCGAGCGGCTTGAACAGCATTTCGAATATCCTTTTTCGAGGACTGACAAACATTGGCAATTGGATTTCCTGCTGCATCATTTACCACGTAAGTCCTTCCAGATTCCGTTCTTGGGAATTGTCCGCCGATGTAGATTTTGTATGTTTTTAATATGTTCATGCTAAGTGCTAATTAAATGAAATTATTTCAAGTAGGCTTCGAGTCCGTGGAGGCCGCCTTCTCGGCCAAAGCCACTTTCTTTGTAACCTCCGAAGGGCGAAGCAGGATCAAATTTGTTGTAGGTGTTCGCCCAAATAACTCCAGCGCGTAATTTGGAAGTCAAATTAAAGATGCGTGATCCTTTGTCTGTCCATACGCCCGCCGCGAGTCCGTAGGGAGAATTATTTGCTTTTTGAATGACCTCATCTATCGTTCTGAACGTTTGAACAGTCAACACCGGCCCAAATATTTCTTCTTGTGCGATGACACTAGACTGTGCGACATTCGTAAAAATCGTTGGTCGACAATAAAATCCTTTCGCTGGTATTTCGCATGTCACTTGAAACATCTCCGCACCCTCTTTTATGCCGATTTCCACGTATTTTTCGATGGTCTGTAATTGTTCCTTTGAATTAATGGCACCGATATCTGTATTTTTATCCAAGGGATTCCCAAGGTATAAACTTTGCATGCGTTGTTTCAATTTTCGAACGACCTCATCTGCAATGGATTCTTGCACATACAGGCGCGATCCTGCACAACACACGTGTCCTTGATTGTAAAAAATTCCATTCACGATTCCTTCCACTGCCTGGTCTATCGGCGCATCTTCCAACACAATATTTGCAGATTTTCCGCCCAATTCCAAACTGACCTTTTTCGTTGTTCCCGCAACAGCTTTTTGAATCAACTTTCCGACAGCTGTCGAGCCAGTGAAGGCAATTTTATCAATGTCCGGATGGTTGACAATCGCAGCTCCTGTGTCTCCGTGTCCAGTAACGATGTTCACCACGCCTGCTGGTAATCCAGAAGCCTCAATGATTTCCGCTAATTTCAAGGCAGTTAACGAAGTGCTTTCCGCTGGTTTCAACACGACTGTATTTCCTGCCGCCAATGCGGGTGCAATTTTCCATGCAGCCATCAGTAATGGAAAATTCCAGGGGATGATTTGTCCGGCAACGCCTAACGCTTGTACTTTTCGATGTGGGAATGCATCTTGCAATTTATCTGCCCAGCCTGCATAATAGAAAAAGTGGTTGCATGCCAAGGGAACGTCAATGTCCCGCGATTCACGAATGGGTTTCCCTCCATCCATCGTTTCAATGACAGCTAATTCACGTGCATGCTCTTGCATCAATCGGGCGATGCGAAAAATGTACTTCGCTCGTTCAGAAGGTTTCATG
>JBEDCT010000126.1:0-4170 GCA_041176665.1 Bacteroidota bacterium
CGATTTGTCGCGAATAATATGCCGGAAGGGAACTCAAAACAGCATCTGGACCATGAAACAGAAAACGCACATGCTGGTGCTCTGCAATATTGTCAACGCGGTGAATGATGTCCTTTTTAACTCGGTTCCATTGTTCCTTTTCAATGTGGCGGCAAAAGCGACAATGTTTGGAACAAACAGGTCCTTCGATCTCCTTCGGCGCTTGAGAATCTATGCTTAATTGCACATAATTGCTATAAATTCCCCAAGCGTTCATCTGCAAGCGCTCTGGATTCAAACTATCCTCGATGGTACGTCCGTGGTCATCGTATGCTTGAAAAACATAGGGCGCTAAAGGTTCGCCAAAGGGATTGTAATGCGCGATGACTTGATAAGACCCATTTTCTAAATCAGGAAAAGAATAATTGGAAAGGATATTCTTTCTCGCATTGGCTGTATCGTTTACAAATAAGGGAATACTGACTGATTCCCGAGCTTCCAAGCGCTTAAAATAAACCGAACCGATGAAAGATGTGTCCATTTCTAATTCCAAGGGATTCTCAAAAACTTTCGTGTAAAAATTGGAGGGATTATCTACCGAAAAAACCTGTAATTGAAGAATGCGCTTTCCTTTGTTCTGAGTCCCGGGAAGCAAAATCGATAAGCTTCGATCTGTCTGATTTGTGAATTTTACTTCAAATTGAATGATTTCGCGGTTTTGATGTATGGATTTCTTCAAAATGAGTTCCATCGCCAATTCAGGCATGCGTAAATCTGCATAACTCGTCCCAGATAAGAAGATCACTGTGAATAACAGTACTATTTTAGTCCCAGCCAATTTCATGTATCATTTGGTTATTGTCTTTTAATAAATCGTCGTTTGTAAATAGTTGATTTTCCACTTCCACTTCCCCATCGGCGTAAATCAATAGTGGAATGTTTCCCGCTGGAATGGTCATGGATGCACGCATCAAGCAGTCATTTTCTCGAATGATGTTTATGGAATTTGGTCTATACCTTTGTTTCCATCCAAAATCAACTTCCCGCTCACGTGGGTTTTCCTTCGTATAACCGAATTCCATCCAAGATTGAATGTTGGGGAAATAATTATTAAATAGTGCATAAGAATAGAGTCCGTCAAGTATGATTTTTCCAACATATTCTCCGTTGACTATTTCCAAAGTCGGTCGACTCCATTGTAGTTTCTTCAATGACTCGAAAAACTCCTTGTTGCGTGGATTGGTCGTATCTCCTTCCATCAATCTAGGGAAAGCTCCCACTGGAAAACGTACCTTCACGAATTGCTGTCCGACATCCAAAGATTGAAAGTCAAAGCTGGTGAAGGGAGTACAATCCATGATGTACGAATACCATTGCGCCAAAGAATCGATTTTATCACTGGAATAATGTTCCTTCCCTGAACTAAAAAACTGTCGGTGCGCCAATCCATACACCTTTGAACGCTCACTTTCACTCAAATCAGAAAGTGTACGCTTTATATTGATATTTGTTTTGTTTGGAATCAAACAACCATTCAGGTATTCTTGTGAGAAAATCAGTTCTTGTTTTGCGTTGTAGCGACGACATGTTCCATTTCTCAGTCCGTTTGTATAAGAGTACGCAACAAGTACATTACCCAAACTATCTAATTCCCTGTACGGACCTTCCAATTTTCCATCCACAGTCTGACGACTTCTCACTTTGATGCCATTCGAAGCGTAAAATTCTTCACAACGATCAGTCTTTTTATGAAGAACCTGCGTTTGAAGACCGAAGTCAGACTTGACATTCTCACTTTGAATGTGTTCTTTTTGAATAATGTGGCTTTTTAAATTGGCATTCGGATAGTACAGTCGTTGCATATAAGAAGTAAAAAAAGCTTCTTCTATGATTTCTACTTCGAGTGAAAGAACACCATTTTCAAACCATTCTTTCTGAATTTTTTTCGATGTTTTGGCTTTTGTGGCATCATTGAAATGAAGAATTGACATTCGACCATTCGGGAAATAAGCAACGTAAGTGGTATCAGCATCCGGCAAGTGATTCAGAATGGATTTCAATGTTCCATCAGGGTATTTCTCTAGTTCGATGTCTTTTTTGTAGTCATTCGCCCTAATCATTGTTTGATAGAGCAACACGCCTTCGTTGTTCCATTTTTTAGTGTACCCATTACCTTCAGGATCTAGAACGACCTCTAAAAGTAACTTTCCCTGTTCTGTCCATTCCTTTTTTGTTGGTTTGAACGGATGATTGGAACTCACATCGTAAAAATCCTCGGTATGAAGTTGACCGTTGTCGTACCACGTTCGATAGTACCCTTGTATCATATTGTCCTTGTAGGTCAAATCCACATTTTTCATCCCCAAGTAATTGTAACCAATCCAATGTCCATCTGGATTTCCATCTTTATAGTGTCCTTTTGTTTTCACCTTCCCATTTTCATGGTACTCCGTAAACGGTCCATCCTTCGAAGAATCACGTGAGAACTCACTCAAAATTAATTTATGATGGAATTTACTGATGAGTACGCCCTCCGTGGAATAATTTTCTTCGTCACCAAATTGAACAGTGAGGTACGTATAACCTTCGTCATCGACAGTGTGTAGCGGATGGTCCTTGATTTCGTATTCACTGATTTCGCTCAATCGTACAAACGCAAATGATTGTACAAAGCGCTTCTTTCCATTGAGGTGATAATCCGTTTGTTGCATGCAACGTCGACCAGAATCATCCAAATAGTACTTGGTATACATCGCAGGCTGACCAACTTCCCAGTATGTTTTGAGTTCAGCAATCAATCCGTCTGCTCGTGATTCATATCGTTTTAAAATCACACGAGGTTTTCCATCTAAAAAATTCGCTTCTTCAGAAATGATGTGTCCATTTTTAAATTCGCGTCGTTCGTATAACCTCCCCTCAATAAAAGACTCACATTTCCCATTCAAGGGAGTTTTCATGTCCGCTTCGTAATAGGTCGAAAAGACATAATTACTTCCTTTTTTGTTGTAGGTATTGAAGGTGCAATTTTCTTGAGCATGGAAATAAATGGCCTGTGTACATACCAATTGGAAAAACAATAAAAATGCGATTGGCTTCATATAAGACTTATTACACCCAAAAGGACTTTTCGTTCATTTAACAGGCTTTAAGCACACCATAAATTTCTTTTACGAAAATAAATATTCCCATCACTAAAACAAACCAAGCAAATGCTTTTCGAAGAATCTTTGTTTCCATTTTTTTAGCGACTTGGCTTCCAATTAAGATTCCGACAACCGCTAAAACACTTATTAAGACTAAAAATGACCAGTCCATTCTTGAACCTTGCGTCCAAACATCTCCGGTGAATCCAACCAACGAATTCACTGAAATTATGAGTAATGACGTTCCAATAGCCATTTTCATCGATAATTTGCTGTACATGACTAATGCAGGAACGATCAGAAATCCACCACCAACTCCGACGAGACCCGTAAGTACCCCAACAATAGCACCTTGTATCATCAATGGATAATTTATCCAACTAAAGTCCTGTTGTACCTGTTCTTTTTCGGACGAACGTCTCAACATTTTGATTGCAGAAAAGAGCATCAATAATGCAAACAGGAGTAACATCGCATTTGACTTCGTCAAAAGAAGTTTTTCAGTAGAAAAAATCACCTCAGGAACAGACGGTAAAATCCATTTGCGCGTACTAAAAACAGTCAACATTGATGGAAGTCCAAAAAGTAAGGCCGTGCGTACATCAACTTCACCTTGCCTCCATTTTGGAAGGACTCCAACGAAACTCGTTGTCCCAACGATAAAAAGGGAATACGCTGTTCCTAATTCCGTTGAAATGTGAAACACATACACAAGCACAGGGACAGTCAGAATGGAACCTCCCCCACCAATTAAGCCAAGAATTAGTCCAATAACAACAGCGGCAAGATATCCGAAAATCTCCACTTATTTCAACACTTTGCTCTGACAGATAAAATCCGTTGTAGGGATCTCTGTTTTAGAAATCGCACCGAATCCGCCATCAACTTCTGTGAAGTTTCTGTATCCTCTTGCCTGTAAAATACTTGCTGCGATCATGCTTCGGTAGCCACCTTGACAATGCATGAAAAAATGCTCATCTGGATTGATGTCTTTCGTCCATTCATTGATATACGCCAATGGTTTGCTGTAGGCATCTGAAACGTGTTC
>JBEDCT010000127.1:0-26410 GCA_041176665.1 Bacteroidota bacterium
CAAAAAAACAGGAGGAATTAAATAAGAAATTTGATGAACTAAAGAAGGACCTGCAAAAATTAGATGAATTAAATAAAGATTTAGAGAAACCAATGGATCTTGGAAATCTTGATGAGTTGAAGGAACAGGTTAGTGAGGACTTGAATGATGCGAAAGACTCCTTAGAACAAGGTAAGGATAAAAAGGCTGGAGAAAAACAGAAATCTGCCTCCGAAGGAATGAACTCAATGGCAAATCAATTAAATGCCAAACAGCAGCAAGCAAATAAAAATGAACAAGAAGAAGATATGAAAACGCTTCGAAATATTCTAGAAAGTTTGATGACCTTAAGTTTTGACCAAGAAGCCTTGATGAATAAATTTTCTAAAGTAACAACCTTAGACCCACTTTACCGCAAGTTAGGTAGACGACAACAACGCATCATTGACGAAACCAAAATCATTAAGGACAGCCTTCTGGCATTGGCTAAACGTCAACCTAAAATAGCCTCATTCATTGATAAAGAATTAAATGCTATTGAGTCTAATCAAAATCTTTCTGTGGAGGATATTGATGACCACCGTAAAAAGGACTTAAATAAGCATCAGCAATTAGTGATGACCTCTTACAATAATTTAGCTTTACTGTTAAATGAAGCGCTCCAAAGCATGCAGAGTCAAATGCAGTCTGAGATGTCGGGCTCAGGTAGTTGTAACAATCCAGGAAAAGGAAGACCAAAACCGGGACAATCAATGTCAACAGGTGACATGAAAGAAATGCTAAAGAAGCAATTAGAACAAATGCAAAAAGGTCCTAATCCAGGTGGAGATAAGCCGGGAGATAAACCAGGGAGTAAACCGGGAAGCCAGCCAGGATCAAGTCCGGGTAATTCAGGTCAAAATATGCCGGGATTAGGGAATAAAGCAATGGCTAAAATGGCTGCTGAACAAACGGCGATACGGCAAAGATTAGAACAATTACGTAGTGAAATGGATAAGGATGGAAGAGGATTGGGAAATCAATTGAATCCGCTCATAAAGGAATTGGAGGAACAAGAAAAAAGCATTATCAATAGGAACATAAATAAGGACTTAATAAATCGTCAAAAGGATATTCTTACAAGGCTATTGGAGAGTGAAAAAGCTATGATGGAGCGGGGCTTTGAAGAGAAAAGAGAATCAAAATCTGGAAAAGATGTAGATTCAAGTAACAAAATCCGTTTTGATGAGTATAACAAAACCAAATTAAAGGAAATAGAATTATTGAAAAGCGCCGATCCTTCTTTGAAGTTATATTATAAAGAAAGAGCAAATCAATATTTCAATTTAAACTAAGCACTTTTTCCGCTAATACGTATTATGAAAGAAGGATTTAATATAATTGAAGAAGTTACATTGCCTGCGGATTTTCAATCCTTAGTGGATGTTGAAAATTTGGTGGAGAAAGTTTGTCAAACTGTTGGTATTCAGGAAGATGCGTTCGGTAATGTCTTAATAGCGGTAACGGAAGCTGTGAATAATGCGATTAGTCATGGAAATGAGCAAGTACCTTCGTTAAGTATTGATGTAGCTGTTGGCGATTCAATAGATTCCTTCTGTTTTAAAATAAAGGATCAAGGTCTTGGATTTGATTATAACAACCTACCTGATCCAACTGCACCAGAAAACATATTAAAAGAAAATGGCCGTGGTATTTTTCTCATGAGAAATTTATCTGATGAAGTTTCTTTTAATGAATCAGGAAATGAGGTAATAATCTATTTTAGTAAATGATATCATTAAGTACTGTTGATGTTGTAAAACCTAAGTTTTTAAAGTCACGTCAACTAAAGCTGTACATAAGGACGCTTGTTGAGTCAGAGGGATTCGTTCCAGGAGATTTGGCTATTGTTCTTTGTACAGATCAATACTTATTGAAAGTGAATCAAGACTTCCTTAATCATGATTACTATACCGACATTATCACCTTCGATTATTGTGAAGGTGATGCTATTAATGGTGATTTATTAATTTCATTGGACAGGGTGGTTGAGAACAGTTTGCTTGAAAACACCAGTTTAGTGGATGAGTTACACCGTGTGATCTTTCATGGTGTTTTGCATTTGTGTGGTTATAAGGATAAATCAAAGAAAGATATAGAAGTAATGAGATTCAAAGAATCTTATTACTTGGACTTATTTGTTCCACGTGAAACAATGAGTCAGTGATAAGGATAATGTTCCACGTGAAACAATCGACATGTTAAATAAATATGATGTTATAGTTGTTGGCGCAGGTCACGCTGGATGTGAAGCAGCCAACGCTGCCGCAAAAATGGGAAGCAAGGTTTTATTGCTAACGATGAACATGAATACCATCGCACAGATGAGTTGTAATCCAGCTATGGGAGGCGTGGCAAAGGGACAAATAGTGCGTGAAATAGACGCATTAGGAGGGGGTTCTGGAATTGTTAGTGATAAAAGTGCGATACAATTTCGAATGCTGAACATTTCCAAAGGACCAGCAATGTGGTCTCCGAGAACTCAAAATGACCGCATGATGTTTTCATGGGAATGGAGAATGTTACTTGAGCAAAATCCGAACGTTGATTTTTGGCAGGACATGTGTGTCGGCGTTATAGTGGAAGAGGGAAAAATATTGGGAGTGAAAACATCTCTTGATATTGACGTTTTTGCGGATGCCGTGGTCCTAACAAATGGTACATTTTTAAATGGACTCATTCACCTCGGAGAAAAACAATTTGGAGGTGGAAGGGCGGCAGAAAAAGCGTCTACCGGTATTACTGAGAACTTAATTCAGTTAGGGTTTGAGGCTGGACGCATGAAAACAGGTACTCCTCCGAGGGTTGATGGAAGGTCTTTGGATTATTCTAAAATGGAAGTGCAAGACGGTGACGAAAACCCGTCAAAATTTAGCTACTCAAACAATAGCGCTTTAACAAAGCAAATACCTTGTTACATTACTTATACAAATACGGAAACGCACGAGGTCTTAAAAACTGGCTTTGATCGCTCGCCGATGTTTAATGGGTCCATTAAAAGTACCGGACCTAGGTATTGTCCGAGCATTGAAGATAAAATTAATCGTTTTGCCGATCGTGATCGACATCAAATATTTGTAGAGCCTGAGGGATGGGACACGGTAGAAATATATGTAAACGGATTTAGTACTTCCCTTCCTGAGGATGTGCAGCTGGCTGCTTTGAAAACTATTCCTGGTTTTGAAAACGCAAAGATGTTTCGTCCAGGATATGCAATAGAATATGATTACTTCCCCCCTACTCAGCTTAAACATACCCTTGAGACAAAATTAATTGAGGGATTGTATTTTGCTGGTCAAATTAATGGAACAACGGGTTACGAAGAAGCAGCATGCCAAGGATTAATGGCAGGAATAAATGCGCATTTAAAATTACATGATAAAGAACCGTTTATTCTTTCAAGGAGCGATGCATATATCGGTGTGTTAATTGATGATTTAATAACGAAAGGAACAGATGAGCCTTACCGCATGTTTACGAGTAGAGCGGAATTTCGCATACTGTTGCGTCAGGATAATGCTGATGAACGTCTAACAGCGTTAGGACACTCGCTCGGACTAGCAGACGATGAGCGTTTGGAGAAAGTTCATTATAAAATTCAGCAAACAACTTGGTTGAAAAAAGAGTTGAGGAGAATAGGAATTACACCGGAACAAGTGAATCCGCTGTTAATCGAAAAAGAGTCTGCGCCTATTAGTCAACAAATGAAAATAACGAGTCTGTTGACGCGCCCACACATTAGTCTATCCGATTTGTTAAGGGTGTGTCCTGAAGCAAACGAAGCAGCCATGATTGCCTCAGAAAAGGAACCGGATGTGTTAACCCAGACGGAAATACAACTGAAGTATGAAGGTTATATCGAACGAGAAAAAGAACAGGCAAATAAATTAGATCGATTGGAAGACCTTGTGATTCCAGATTCCGTTAATTATGACGAAATGAAAAGTGTCTCGTTAGAAGCCAAAGAAAAATTGAAAAAGATTAAACCACGAACAATTGGTCAAGCTTCTCGTGTTTCAGGGGTTTCTCCAAGCGATATTTCTGTGTTATTGATCTATTTGGGTCGCTAAAATGCTTTTTAAGCCGTTTTAAGCGAACATCACTCTCTCCCGCCCGGAATCTATAGGGTGCAGACAAGAAGTGTTGTTAGACTTTAGTTGTGGAGGTCGTTTTTTTGTGCTTTTCCAAATAAAAATGTCGCGGCTCGTATTTTGTTGCTCTTTTTATTCAATGATTGTGAAGCGCATGATTTCCTAATTGCTTACATTTGAAAAACAACCAGCCAAAATGAAAGGTAAAGTTTATTTTATCGATTCTGTTCATCCCATTTTAGAGGAGCGCTTAACGAGCTTTGGTTATCATTGTGTTGATTTAACAAAAACACCAACAGTTGATCTTCTTTCAACCATACATGATGCTAAAGGATTAGTTATACGATCACGAATTACACTTTCTAAGGATGTTTTGAGTCAAATAGTTGATTTACAATTTGTTGCAAGGTCCGGGTCGGGTCTAGAGAACATTGATATCCCCTTTTGCAAGGATCATAACATTCAATTATTCAATTCTCCAGAAGGAAATAGAAACGCTGTAGCTGAGCATGCACTAGGGATGTTGCTTTCATTGTTAAACAACATTACTAAATCAAATCAGGAAATACGATTGGGTATTTGGGATCGGGAAGGCAACAGAGGAGAAGAATTAGATGGTAAAACCATTGGAATTATTGGATATGGAAACAACGGCGCCGCTTTTGCTAAAAAATTAAGAGGTTTTGATGTGAAAGTCATGGTTTACGATAAATACAAAACTGGATTCGGGGATCATTTTGTACAAGAATGTACCTTACAAGCGATTCAAGAACAAGCAGATATTATCAGTTTTCATATACCTCAAAACAAAGAGACGATTCATTTTTTTAATGATGATTTTCTATCAAAATGCTTAAGAAACAGTTATTTGCTTAATTTATCGAGAGGTAAAATTGTGGATACATCAACACTCGTTAAAGGCTTGAAATTAGGTCAAATAAAAGGAGCTTGCTTGGATGTATTAGAGTATGAAAAATCAAGTTTTGAGTCGTTTTTTGAGCAAGAACATTCCGAAGATTTTCGTTATTTGTTGGAATCAGAAAAGGTCTTGTTAAGTCCACACATCGCTGGTTGGACAACGGAAAGTTATTTTAAATTGAGCAATGTGTTAGCGGATAAAATAATTGCACATTTTTCTAATTAAAGTTCTTCATCCCAATCGTCCATGAATTTGTCTAACTCACGACGATCTTTTTTGGTCGGTTTTCCGTCCGTTTCTCGATATGCTTTCTGAGCAAGCTGGTATTGCTTGTATTTCAGTATTTCTTCTTCTGTGGTAAGGTCTTCTATATAGGACTGAATCAAAGCCGCACCGAGTCTTTTATCAAGTAAAAGAAGCACCTTATATTCGAAGGTGGCACTGTGTTTTTGAACCCCAATAACGTCATTGACTTTAATCTCTTTGGATGCCTTTACATCTTGACCATTCAATCTAACTTTACCTTTTGAAATAAGTTCACTTGCTTGAGAACGTGTTTTAGCGAGACGAACACACCAAAGGTATTTGTCAAATCGGATTTTCATTCCTTACTTTTTTAGGTAAACTAGCATAAACAAGTTCGTAAGAATGGTCAATTAACTCTACTAACAGTTGATTAGAAACGTCATTATTCAACAATACAGTGTTCCAGTGCTTTTTGCTCATGTGGTATCCGGGTTGAATACCTTGGAATGTTTCTCTTAATTCAATTGCTTTTTCTGGATCACATTTAAGGTTTAATGAGTCAAAAACGTCAACATCCATTAAGGCAAACATTTTACCAAATACTTTAAAAACAAGTGTGTTTTGATCAAAAGGAAAACCTTCTGTGACACCCGCTTTTTGGATGCAATGAGTTCTTACATCATCAAGAAACATGAACTAGTGAATAGCAGGAGCTTGATCGTAATGTCCTAGATTATACAACATCTTCGTATGATCAGCCAAGGCGCCAATAAATGTTTTGTAAGAATGATAAGGAAGGTTAAACTCCTCTGCCGTAGTTTTAACAATTTCCGCCAATTTACTGTAATGAACGTGGCAAATATTAGGGAAAAGGTGGTGTTCTACTTGGTAATTTAAGCCCCCAACATACCAAGAAAATATCTTCGCTTTTGGAGCAAAATCAGCAGTGTTGTAAAGTTGATTAACCGCCCAATCTGCCTCAATATTCCCGGATTCGTCAGGCATTGGGTAGTTGGATGTTGGAACAACATGTGCCGGCTGAAAAATAATCGAAAGAATGAATCCAGCGATGAAATGCATGACGATAAATCCAATAAGCGTAAGCGACCAAGATGCAGGACTAAATACAAATGGACAAACGATAAACAATCCAACGTAAATTAACTTAAAGAAAATAATGAAGGTCATGTGACGCGCATACGTTGTGCCTTGTGTTTTGATTAGGTCTTTCTCTTTGTATCGTTTCGCTTGTTTGAAATCTTTTGTAGAAAACCACATCATGGTCATCATTCCGTAAAAGAACCAGGCATACAAATGTTGAAATTTGTGTTGCGCATAACGCTTTTTGTGTGGAGTAAATCTGAGTAGTTTTGCAGGTGGATCAATATCCTCATCGAGGTGAGTGACATTTGTATACGTATGATGTAATACGTTGTGTTGAATTTTCCAGTTAACAGCGCTTCCTCCAAGTAAAATTAACACATTACCAATTGCTTTGTTAACGGTTTCATTTCGCGAATAGGCACTATGGTTGGCATCATGCATGATAGAAAGACCACATCCTGCCATTCCGATACCCATTCCAATCCAACAAAGGAAATATACCCATGAACTCAATCCGGCAACAAATAAAAACCCAAAAGGAACCAAATAAATCGCTAACATAGCGATTGTTTTAATCACCATTGTCGCGTTTGCGTGACGTGAAATGTTGTTTTCCTTAAAGTAGTTATTTACTCTAGATCTCAGTGTTTTGTAGAATTCTACGTTTGTGTCTTTCGAAAAAGATACGGTTTGATGACTCATACTACTAGTTTAGGGTACAAATTTAGTGATAAAGTTATTATTATTCTCCTAACAATTTTTATGACAAAAAGTTTATGATACGATTAATTAAAAGAGAATTTAAATTAAACCCTGAAGTGAGCAGAATTTATAATAGTGAGATTTAGCTGCAAGCAACTCTTCGTGGTTCCCTTTTTCAACAATTTCACCCTTAGATAAAACCACAATTTCGTCCGCGTTCTTTATCGTGCTTAAACGGTGTGCGATCACAAAGGATGTTCTTCCTTGCATTAATGTTTCCAAAGCATTTTGGACGAGTTTTTCAGACTCGGTGTCTAATGCAGAAGTCGCTTCATCCAAGATGAGCACTGCGGGATCTTTGTAGACAGCTCTGGCAATATTTAATCGTTGTTTTTGTCCACCAGACAGTTTATTGCCACGCTCACCAATGACGGTGTCGTATCCATTTTCCAATTCTGAAATAAACGAGTGAGCGTTCGCAACCTTCGCCGCATGCAGTACTTTTTCTATGTCTGGTTGTTCATCACCAAATGCAATGTTTTCTGTGACGCTCACATTAAATAGAATGGATTCTTGAGAAACAATCCCCGTTAGGTCTCTTAAATCATGGATTTTTAGGTCTCGAATGTCGTGCCCATCAATCAGAATCCTGCCTTCCGACACGTCGTAAAAACGTGACAGTAAGTCCATTAATGTTGATTTCCCACTGCCTGATTCCCCAACAATAGCCACAGCGGAACCTTTTTTTACTTCCCAACAAATGTTTTTTAGAACGGGTTCCTGTTGGTATTTGAATCCAACCTGATCAAAAACAATAGCGTTGTTAAATTGATGAAGAGACTGAGCGTTTTCTTTCTCCAATATTTTTTCGTCACTGTGCAAGATCTCGTTAATACGATCTAAGGAGACTTTCCCTTTATTGATGACAGCAATCCCACTTGATACCGCTTGTATGGGACGAAGTAACTGGGAGAAAACCACAATAAATGTAATAAACAACTCTCCTGTTAATGCATGTCCATCTTGATTACCTTCAAGGATTTGTTTCCCACCAAACCAAACCAAACACATCATCACTCCTGCGCCGATTGTCTCATTTAAGAGTGAGGAAACGTCTTTTTTTCGAATGGTTTTTGTGGTTAATTTTTGGTGTCTCAAGTTCAGCGCTTGAAATACTCCAGACATAAAATTAAGTGCGTTGAAAGATTTAATAATTCTCACACCGCTCAAACTCTCGTCGAAAGAAGAGGTTAATAGTCCAAGTTGCTCTTGTCCTTGTTTAGCTGTCCGTTTCAAACTTTTTCCAACGGTAGAAATGACAAATGCGGAAATAGGTAATAGGAAAAATGAAACAACGGTCAATTCAGCACTAATAAACAATAAAGTTCCAACATGAATAAGGATGGAAATAGGGTCGCGAAAAACGAGTTCCAATGTACAAACAACCGCGTTTTCTACTTCTCCTACATCATGACCCATTCTGGTTAGTAAGTCTCCTTTTCGTTCATTCGCATGGAAGCCAAGTGGAAGTTTGATGGCTTTTTCATAAAGTAGATTGCGAATATCCCTAACGACCCTTGCACGTAACTCGGATTGAAACCAAACAGCAAAATAACGCGATAGATTCTTAAAAAAAAACGCACCAAAAACCATCAAACAAACGGTAACCAATGCACGTTTTGGATCGGAAACAACCATGTGATGCATTTCATAGTTATATAAATCAACCCAATAGGATGGTAGTTTTCCGATATTTCCTGAATAGTGCGGAGGAACAACTATTGTTTTTAATTCTTTAGCGCTGAAAATAAGTTGTAAAAAGGGAATAAATAAAACGAGCGAAAGGAGGTTGAACAGCGTAAACAATAAATTTCCAATGATCGTCAGTAAAGCGAGCATGCGGTATTTAAAGGCGAAGTGAAAAATTTCCCAAAAGGTTCTCATGGAACAAAGATACGCAAACCTTTTTCTCCACACATATAGCATCCAAACGCCATGATTATTTATGTACTTTTGCTTTTGAAGTCTTATCTGTTCAGTTCATGAAATTCAGTGTTTCGATTGTTATCCCAAACTACAATGGCCAACAGCTTTTGGTCGACACGATTAAGTCTGCTCACGAAGCACTCGTTTCAAGTGACATTAGTGATTTTGAAATTATCCTCTCAGATGATGCATCGACAGATGATTCGGTGAGTTTAGTTGAACGTGTTTTCCCAGAAATTATTATCGTAAGAAGCGCAGTAAATACTGGGTTTTCAGGAAACATGAACAGGGGTATAAAACAAGCAAGCAAGGAATTGATTTGTTTTTTAAATTCCGACGTTCAGTTAACAAGTGCTTATTTCGTCCCACAATTATCTTTGTTCGAGAGTCCGCAAACTTTTGGGGTTATGGGCGCCATTTTTGATCAAGAAACAAAGGACCCTCAGGACGGCGCTAAAAACGCACGCATTGGCTTCTTGCGCATCGAAAGCAATAAAAACACTTTTTCAAGTTCGGAGATTCTACCAACCTTATTTTTGTCAGGAGCAAATGCATTAGTAAGAAGAGAATACCTCCTGGAACTCGGTGGTTTTTGTGAATTTTTTAATCCCTATTATTCAGAGGATGTCGATTTAGGCCTGCAAGCATGGCGTTCCGGCTGGAAGTTGTATTTCCAACCTTTGTCAATCTGTTACCACGCCCAATCATCAACGATTAAAAAACTGCCAAATGAAAGGGTAAGAATGATTGCTAAACGAAACAAACATTTTCTGCATTTCTTACACCTACCCCCTCTAATTAATTGGATTTATATGATGAGGGTGTTTGCTAATTCATTAGGACAACTGATTCTTGGCAAGACCCTTCACTTAACAGCTGTTTTCTCCGTATTTAAAGAGTTAAAAAACCTACAAAAGGAGCGAAAAAGGAGAGTTGAAAAAGCAAAGGGCAAGACGATGTTGAGTGTTTTGCAAGTGAAACACGTGATAGATGGCATGACACATATTACCTCAAAAGAGGTAGTTCCTTCTTAATTTCATAACTTTGACGCATGAGTTCAATACGACAAAATAAAATCGAAGCTGTTATTCAAGCTGAATTATCGACATTTTTTCAACGCAACGCAGGAGAAATCTGCTTGGGTTCTATGGTGACAGTAACAGTGGTGAGAGTCACTTCAGACTTGTCTTTAGCCCGTTGTTTCTTAAGTGTTTTTGCTGGCCCAGATAAAAACGTAGTATTGGAAAATATTCGCGCTAATCAAGGGAAAATTAGACGCGAAGTTGGAAATCGCTTGAAAAACCTTCGTAAAATTCCAGATTTGGTTTTTCACATTGATGATTCTTTGGATTATGCCATGAAAATTGATGAGTTACTGAAAAAGAAGTGATTAACACCTCATTATATATAGCAAAAAGGTATTTGTGGTCGAGAGGAAAGCGAAATATCGTCACGCTGATCAGTAGAATATCTCTTTTTGGTGTAATGATCATTACCGCTGCTCTTGTTGTTCTGCTATCCGCATTCAATGGTATCGAGAAAATGATTGAACAACTGTATAGTGAGTTCGATCCGCCAATTACCATTCAACATGCGCAACGAAAAACGTTTTTTGAAAACGAAATAGATTTCCGTAAAATCAAGTCCTTACCAGGTGTTAAAACTGTTTCCAGACAAATTGAGGAAATCATCGTACTTAGAAATGAGCAAAAGTGGATAAACGCCAAACTTTATGGGGTAGAGAAATCGTTTCTGTCTGATTGTCATATTCAAAAACATTTGTTGGGCGGAATTGGAGAACATGCCTATTCTGATGGGCGATTTGCCTTTGTCGGAGCTGAATTAATGCAAAATTTAAACGTAAATATTGGCTCTAGTACTGCAGATGATGTGTTGATTTATGCACCCAAACGCAATGTAAAGATTAGGCTGGGAAAGGCCCCTTTTCATTCCGCGCGATTGTCGATAGACGGAGCTGTTAATTTCAATCAGGAAGTGAATGCAAGTGCGCTCTTGTGGGACTTTCAATCCGCTTCAGAACTACTAGGTTATAACCAGGAAATAAGTAAATTATACATTTCTCTAGAACAAGGCTACGATGCACAAGAAGTAAAAGAGCAAATTCAAAAAGTCTTGTCAAAAACTACTTTTAATGTCCGTACCAATTTGGAAAAAAACGAATTGATTTTTCGAACGAGTAAATCGGAACGACTGGTTGTTTTCATCATTCTTTTATTTGTTTTTATTCTAGCGGCGTTTAATCTCATCGCATCTTTAACAATGCTTTATGTGGAGAAAAAAGAAAGCGTTGTATTGTTAAGCGCTATCGGAATGAGTAAGAAAGACGTGTTTAACATATTTTTCTACGAGGGCTTATTGATCTCCGGATGGGGAATTTTTCTCGGTTTAATTCTCGGCTATGCGGTTTGTTTTCTTCAGTTGACTAGCGATTTGTTGGTGATACCAGGGGCAAATATTCCCTTTCCGATTGTGTTCTCCCTGTCTGATTTTTGCTTAATCCTAAGTTCGGTTTCCGTGCTGAGTTTTCTCTTTTCATACTTCCCTGTTCGAATAATCGTAAAAAGCGCTTAAAACAATCTTCGTTTTTATTCTAGTAAATTCAAATAAAATCGCGTATATTTGCGCCCGAATTCAAAAAGGCTTATCATGTCATCAGTAAAAGGAAAAATCTCACAAGTTATCGGTCCAGTTGTGGACGTTAGATTTGAGCGTGGAACAGTGTTGCCAAACATTTATGATGCACTTGAAGTGCGCAGGGCAGACGGTACTCGCGTTGTTTTAGAAGTTCAATCTCACGTTGGTGAAAACGCTATTCGTGCGATTTCCATGGACTCAACCGATGGTTTTACAAGAGGAATGGAAGTAATCGCAACAGGTGTTCCAATCAAAGTTCCAACCGGAGATAAAATTAAAGGTCGTTTGTTCAACGTAGTTGGTGAAGCAATCGATGGAATCAATGAAGTAGATAACTCTGATGGATTACCAATTCACCGTGAGGCACCGAAATTTGACCAATTGTCAACAGCAACTGAAATCCTTTTCACAGGGATTAAAGTAATCGATTTGATTGAGCCATATGCAAAAGGTGGTAAAATCGGATTATTCGGTGGAGCAGGAGTAGGTAAAACCGTATTAATTCAGGAATTAATTAACAACATCGCGAAAGGACACGGAGGATTATCCGTATTCGCTGGTGTTGGTGAGCGTACCCGTGAAGGGAATGACTTACTTCGTGAGATGTTAGAGTCAGGAATCATCAAGTACGGTGATGCCTTTATGCATTCTATGGAAGAAGGTGGATGGGATTTAACGAAAATCGACCTTGAAGAAATGAAAGAATCCAAAGCGACATTCGTGTTTGGACAAATGAATGAGCCTCCAGGAGCAAGAGCACGTGTTGCATTGTCTGGATTGACCATTGCAGAATATTTTAGAGATGGTGATGGTGAAGGACAAGGAAAGGATATCCTTTTCTTCGTTGACAACATCTTCCGCTTTACGCAAGCAGGTTCTGAGGTTTCTGCCTTGTTAGGACGTATGCCATCAGCGGTAGGATACCAGCCGACATTAGCAACCGAAATGGGAGCGATGCAAGAGCGTATTACTTCCACTAAAAATGGATCTATTACTTCGGTTCAAGCGGTATACGTACCTGCGGATGACCTTACCGATCCAGCTCCAGCAAATACCTTTGCTCACTTGGATGCAACAACGGTATTGTCTCGTAAAATTTCTGAGTTAGGAATTTATCCAGCGGTAGATCCATTGGATTCAACTTCTCGAATTTTGACAGCTGAAATCGTTGGAGATGAGCATTATAATTGCGCTGAGCGTGTTAAAATTACCTTACAGCGTTACAAAGAACTTCAAGACATTATCGCGATTTTGGGTATGGATGAATTGTCTGAGGAAGATAAATTAATCGTTCACAGAGCACGTCGTGTACAACGTTTCTTATCTCAACCTTTCCACGTAGCGGAGCAGTTTACTGGAATCCCAGGATGTTTGGTTGATATCCAAGATACGATCAAGGCATTTAATGATATCTTAGATGGTAAATTTGACCAATATCCAGAAGCAGCATTTAACTTGAAAGGTGGCATCGAAGATGTGATCGCTGCAGGAGAGAAAATGTTGGCTCAAGCTTAATATTTTTTATACATGAAATTAGAAATTATTACTCCAGAAGCAAGTCTTTTTAAAGGAGAGGCAACAAGTGTTAGTCTCCCTGGTCTAGACGGTGTTTTTCAAGTGTTGAATAATCACGCGCCTATCATCTCTTCATTGAAAAATGGAGAAGTAATTTTTGAATTAAGCGGAAACGAATCCGACGCTGTAATGAGCGATTTATTGATTCGTTCTGGTTCAAAAGTGCACGCCTCTATTAAAGGTGGAGTAGCAGAATTAAATAATAATCGCCTAATTATCCTAGCTGAGTAATTGGCGTAACAACAGATTAAAAAAGGGATGTGGTTAACCAGTCCCTTTTTTTTTGAGAAATAGTTTATGCGATTTTGCATATAGAACACAAGATTCTTTGATTACCTTCGTTAAGAACATGGAAATGACGAATTTATTGACCCAGTTAGAACAAACCAACATTCCAAAGCACGTTGCTTTTATTATGGATGGCAATGGACGATGGGCAAAAAGTCAAGGGAAACACCGCTTGTTTGGACATGCGGAAGGAGTGTTGTCGGTTAAAGAAATCATCAAAACAGCCAGAGAAATAGGTGTGCATTATTTAACGATGTATGCATTTTCAACTGAAAACTGGAATCGTCCAGCGGAAGAGGTGTCTGGACTAATGGATTTGCTCGTTCAGGCCATTGCGAATGAAACGGATGAAATGCACGAAAATGGCGTTCGATTAATGACAATTGGCGATATTACTGCACTTCCAGAGTCTTGTGTGGTGTCTTTAAATGAGGCAACATACAAAACAAGAGAAAACACGAATCTCACCTTGGTTTTAGCCTTAAATTATAGCGCTCGCTCGGAAATAACGAATGCTTGTCAAAAGCTGGCTGAAGAAGTGAAAAGTGGAGCGATTTCCGTAAATCAAATCACGGAAGATACCATTAGTGAAAAATTGAATACATCCGGAATTCCTGACCCAGAATTATTGATTCGTACGAGTGGAGAATGCCGTATTAGTAACTTTTTGCTTTGGCAATTGTCTTACACAGAGTTGTACTTTACTTCTGTTCATTGGCCTGATTTTCGAAAAGAAGAATTTTTGAAGGCAATTATTGCTTATCAACAAAGAGAAAGAAGATTTGGAAAGACCTCCGAGCAATTAAACGATATTAAATGAGATACTTAGTTATATTCATATTTTTTTCTTTTGTGTCCTATGGTCAGAACGGACCAACAACCTTAGGGGGATTGGATTTTGATTATGCATCACCAAAGGAATATGAAATAGGACCTGTTCGTGTCGTGGGAGCAGATAATTACGATCACCAAGGAATAAAGTTGATTGCAGGGTTGCGTCAAGGACAAATGATCACCTTGCCGAGTCAACAAATCAATAAAGCCATTCAAAACTTATGGAGTGAAGGACTTTTTTCGAACATTTCCATTTATGCAGAAAAGGAAATTGCTGGGGTGATTTATCTAGTTATTGAGCTTGTCCCAAGACCAAAACTTTCCAAATTTAAATTTGATGGGATCACGAAAAGAGAAGCAGACAAAGTTCGAGAGGAAATATCTTTGTACGCAGGTAAAACAATTACGGAGAATTTAATCTTTCAAACCAAGAGTAAAATCAGGGGTTATTTTCGTGAAAAAGGTTTTTACCACGCCAATGTAAGCATATCAAGATCAAAAGACACCCTGATTAATGATTCTGAAATATTCGCGATTACTGTGGACAAAGGACCAAAAATTGGGATTAAGGAAATTGAAATCATTGGAAGTACCGAAGTCCCATTATGGAAGTTGAAAATGGCGATGAAAGACACCAAACAAAAAGGTGTATTGCGTGTGTTTAAACGATCTAAATTCACGGAATCTAGTTATCAAACCGATAAAACGGCCTTGATGGCGAAGTTTAACAAAGTCGGATTACGCGATGCGCAAATCATTCATGATACCGTTTATCTTTTAGATGAAAAGAATCTAAAAATTCAAATCCAGATTAATCAAGGAGAAAAGTACTTTTTCGGAGATGTTGAATGGATTGGTAACACGAAGTACCGTTCTAGTTTCTTAGATACGGTTTTGGGCATTAAGAAGGGAGATCTATACAATAAAGACTTATTTACGCAACGCTTGTTTGGTGGTCCAGACGGGAGAGATATTTCTGCATTGTATATGAACAAAGGATATTTGTTTTTCCAAGTTATTCCTGTTGAAACGAATGTGACCAACAACCACATCAATCATCAAATACGAATCATCGAAGGAAAAATCGCTACAAACGGCACCATAACCATTAGAGGAAATACCAAAACAAATGACCACGTTATCTTACGTGAAGTGAGAACGAAACCTGGTGACGTGTTTAATAAAGAAGACATCATGAGAACACAGCGTGAATTGTCTCAGCTGGGCTTTTTCAATGACCAAGGATTTCAAGTTAACCCCATGCCAAATCCAGCAAAAGGAACGGTGGATATCGAGTATGTAGTAGAGGAAAAGTCAAGTGATCAAATTGAATTGTCAGGTGGATACGGTGGCGCAGGTCCTTCAACTCCAGGAAGAATTATCGGTACGGTAGGATTGTCATTTAATAATTTCTCCACCAAAAATTTCTTTAAGAAAGAAGCATGGTCTCCACTTCCGGGTGGTGATGGCCAACGTTTATCCATTCGTGCGCAATCAAATGGACGTTTTTACCAAGGATATAACTTTTCATTCACAGAGCCATGGTTAGGAGGAAAGAAACCAAATTCACTTTCCTTTTGGGTAAATAGAACGGCCTTGTCAACAACAGGTTTCTTAAGATCAGACCCAAAATATACAGGTCTTTCCATTACTGGAACCGGTGTTGGATTGGGTCGACGTAAAAGATGGCCAGATGATTATTTTACTGCTTACTATGAAATGAGTTACCAGTATTATGATGTAATGAAAGACACTCGTTTCCCGCTCTTTACAGAGGGTTACGCGAATGATATCGCTTTGAAGTATGTGCTACAACGTAGTTCCGTAAGTGCCCCAATTTATCCGCAGAGTGGATCTAACTTCACATTAACAGCGAAAGCAACACTTCCGTATTCTTATTTTAGAGATGACGTAGATTACGCATCGATGACTGATCGTGAACGCTACTTGTTCTTGGAGTATTACCGTTTCAAATTTACCGGAGAATGGTTCCTACCACTAACGGCAGATAAAAAACTCGTTTTGATGCCACGCTTTGGATTTGGTTACATTGGCATGTATAACAAAGCAAAAGGCTTAACTCCATTCGATCGTTATTCGATGGGGGGAAGTGGATTGTCCGGAGTGAATCAATTAGGTGGACGAGAAATCATTGCCCTCAGAGGTTATGATGACCAAAGTATTTCTGCTGAAGGAGGAGATCCAATTATTGCGAAATATACCTTGGAGTTACGATATCCGATTTCATTAAATCCGCAAGCAACGTTTTATGCGCTTACGTTCTTAGAGGCCGGAAACACCTATCCAAGTTTTGATAAATTTAATCCGTTTAATGTGAAACGAGCTGCCGGTGTGGGTATTCGTGTATTCTTACCGATGTTTGGTATGTTGGGCTTAGATTACGGATTCGGCTTTGATAAATTAGATAGTTGGTCAAGTGGATCTAATGCAACTTCTGGATCTAATGCTTCGATCATGAGCAAAGGATTTTACCCTAAATTGAGCTTCACCATAGGAATGAACCTTGGGGAATTATAGAATATTACAATAAATGTTTAACTTCGTCGTTCTTTAGAAACAATTTTTTATATGTCAAAGTATTGTTTTCTTTTCATCTTGTTTTTTGGCATGCGATTTGCCAATGCACAGTCGTACGCGTTTATTGATTCCGATTATATCTTGAAAAATGTTCCGGAATATGTTGAGGCAAAAGAACGCCTTGATAAAATGGCTGAACGTTGGACAAAAGAGATTGAAGAGCGCTATGAAATAATTAAAACGAAAAAGTCAAGTTTCGACCGTGAAGAAGTCCTGCTTCCAAAAGAGGAAAAGGAAAAACGAAAAAGTGAAATTGAAAAATTAGAGAAAGACGTCATAGATCTTCAAACGCAGCATTTTGGTGAGGAAGGTGATTATTTCCAAAAGCGTCAAGAGTTAGTGAAACCTATTCAAGATAGGGTCTTCACAGCAATGAAAAAAGTAGCAAAGAGAGAAGGATATTCCTTCGTATTTGATAAAGCAAACCAAAGCAATTTGGTTTATGCAGAGAAAGAATTCGACATGAGCGAATCCGTTCTCGAAGAAATGGGTATAACAAAGTAACACAAATAAAGAATGAAAAATTTACTATTAGGATTGGTTTTATTTATTGGATTTGGAGCAGCAGCTCAATCGAAAGTAGCACACGTGGATTCACAAAAATTATTAGACACGATGCCGTCTCGTAAAGCCGCAATCTCTCAATTGGACCAAATTCAAAAATCTGGAGTGGCGGAATTGGAAGAAATGCAAAAAGCATTTGAAGCAGCTTACAAAATTTTCATGGAGAAAGGAAACGACATGCCCCCAATGATTAAAGAAAATGAGCAAAATAAATTAATGCGCATGCAACAAAACCTGGAAACACGTCAAGGTGAATTGGAGCAAGAATTAAAAACGTACAGCGAACAATTAAATCAACCCATTTTGGACCGAGTTCAGAAAGCAATTGAAATTGTTTCAGAACGCAAAAAATTGAACTATGTGTTAGACCAATCGTCTATGACAATGTATTACAAGGGCGGAATGGACATTACGAACGAAGTAATTACTGAGTTGTTGATTCTAGATGCAGCGTCAACTAAAAAATAATTTCAAGAAATATTAAAATAAAAGGCAATCCATGTGATTGCCTTTTTTGTTTAGTTTTGAATCATGAATAAGAGAGCTCCCATCGGTATTTTTGACTCTGGCTACGGTGGACTAACCGTTTTCGATGAAGTGCAGAAGGCACTACCTGGGTATGATTATATTTATTTCGGCGATAACGCGCGAGCTCCTTATGGGAATAGATCCTTTGATGTTGTCTATGAATTTACTTTAGAGGCCGTTCAGTTCTTATTTGATCAAGGTTGCCCACTAGTGATCCTTGCCTGCAATACTGCTTCGGCAAAAGCACTACGGACTATTCAGCAGCAGGACTTACCAAAGATGACCCCTGAAAACCGTGTGTTGGGAGTTATTCGTCCGAGCACCGAAGAAATAGGATTTCTTAGCAAAAATCGTCATGTAGGGATTTTAGGAACCACAGGAACGATACAAAGCGAATCCTATGTTATTGAGCTCAGTAAATTTGCACCTGATATACATGTGACACAACATGCCTGCCCTATGTGGGTTCCGCTCATCGAAAACGAACAACACCATCATCCAGCCGGAATCCAATTCATTGAAGAAGATGTTCAGGCCATATTAGCAAAAGACCCTTTAATTGACACGATAATCCTTGCGTGTACACATTACCCGGTAATTAAAGAAAAGATTCAGGAAATCGTAGGAAAACACATTCAGATTGTGGCCCAGGGTCCGATTGTGGCGAAGAAATTAAATGAGTACCTAAAAGCTCATCCAGAAATGGATCAAAAATTGTCCAAAAATGGTCAGAGAGCATTTTTTAGTTCTGAATCTGCGTCTGTGTTCAATGAAAAAGCGGAACGTTTTCTAGGTTATCCCGTTTCAGCACAACACCATAGTTTCTAAGGTATTTGACGACTCAGTCGATCCATGATGGACGTGTTCAGCGCTTTAAATAATTCTGGCTGACTAGCATAAAACTCGTAACTATCTTTGAATTCTTTCTTCGTAACCTGGTGTTTTTTAAAGATCACTACCAAAGATTTGTCTAAGGCATCCTTATAAATTCCGGGCACACCGTGTTTACTTTGATAATGGCTTTCCATGAGTAATACCTCTTCTAAAATGAGGCTCATCTTTTCTTCCTCGATAAGATTTACAGGTTTATTAGTGGCCTCTGATTGACAGGCTACAAGCAAATGAAGGGAGAAAAAAACAAGAATAAGTTTAATCATGAAACAGCAAATAAAAGTCTTTCCCCGGATTTTCCTTCCAAAATCTCACCTTGAGAATAGGCCAGCCGTCCATTGATAAATGTACGGTCGATCGCATGTGAAAAAGTGTGCCCCTCAAAAGGTGACCAAGCACATTTAGACAAGCAATTTTCTTTATAAACAGAAGTTTTTCTTTGTGGGTCGACGATAACGATATCCGCATGGTATCCTTCGCGGATAAATCCACGATCTTTTATTCTAAATAAGATTGCTGGTGCATGCGCCATTTTTTCCACAACGCGCTCTATGGTGATGCGCCCTTCTTGAACTTTTTCAAACATAGCAATCAACGCGTGTTGCACCAGAGGACCACCGGAAGGAGCGCCCATGTATGTATTTGATTTTTCTTGCAGTGTGTGAGGGGCATGATCAGTCGCAATAACGTCAATACGATTATCCAAAACAGCTTTCCATATTCCTTCACGGTCAGCAGCCGTTTTCACAGCAGGATTCCATTTGATGAAATTCCCTTTTTCAGCGTAATCCTGGTCTGAAAACCAAAGGTGGTGAATACAAGCTTCAGCGGTAATGTGTTTTTTCTCTAACGGAAGTGTATTGTCAAACAAATGTGTTTCTCGTTCCGTGGAGATGTGCAAAATATGTAGCCTAGATTGGTGTTTTTTTGCCAAAGAAACGGCTAAAGAAGATGAAAGAAAACAGGCTTCTTCACTGCGAATCAACGGGTGTGCTTCAATAGGAATGTTTTCGCCATATTGTTCCTTAAATCGCGCCATATTTGACCTAACCGTTAATTCATCTTCGCAATGTGTTGCGATGAGCATGGAAACACGTGAAAAGAGGCTTTCTAAGACCGCTTCTTTGTCCACCAACATATTTCCTGTCGATGAACCCATAAAGATCTTTATACCACAAATATGTTGGTGATTTGTTTTTAGCACTTCTTCCAAATTATCATTGGAAGCACCCATAAAAAAGGAGTAATTCGCCAAGGAAGTTTGCGCGGCGATTTGGTATTTGTCTTCTAATAGTTCTTGTGTCAATGCATTTGGAACGGTATTAGGCATTTCCATGAACGAGGTAATTCCTCCAGCAACCGCAGCTCTGGATTCCGTGAAAATCGTTCCTTTGTGCGTTAGTCCGGGTTCTCTAAAATGTACCTGATCATCGATACATCCAGGGAGCACGTATTTTCCTTCGGCGTTGATTTCCGTAACGCCATTCGGCATGTCGATACTTGTGGCGATTTTTTCAATGCGTCCGTTTGATATCAATACATCGCCAACGAATTGTTTTCCTTCATTAACTATCGTACCGGCTTTAATCAAGTAATTATTCATAAGTCCATTTTTCGCATTTTCCATACCCCAAAGAAGGCTTCCTTGAATATCCCTGTGGACATTTTTGATTCTCCCACAATGCGATCAATAAAAGTAATGGGAATTTCTTTTACCTTAAATCCGTGTTTCAATGCGGCGTATTTCATGCAAATTTGAAAGGCATATCCTTTAAATGTGACATGGTCTAATTTAATTGTTTTCAATACTTCGGCTCGGTAGCACTTGAAACCTGCGGTGGTGTCTTTTATGCCGATCCACAAAATGATACGGACATACACACTGGCAAAATAGCTCATTAAAATCCGCTTTAAGGGCCAGTTTTTTACCTGTCCACCTCGACAATAACGCGATCCAACAGCAACATCAACGCCTGATTCACAACTGGCTAAAAGTCGCAATAAATCACTGGGATTATGTGAAAAATCACAGTCCATCTCAAAAATATAGTCGTAGTCATGATTTAGCGCCCATTTGAAGCCATGTATGTATGCTGTTCCAAGTCCAAGCTTTCCACTTCGTTTTTCTAGGTGAATACTTGTGGGATTGTCGGCTTGTAATGCTTCAATTTTAAGTGCTGTTCCATCTGGTGATTGATCATCAATAAAAAGGATGTCAAAACTTTTTTCTAGTGCCATTATTGCGCGAACCATTGGACCGACATTGTCGAGTTCATTGTAAGTCGGAATAATAACAATTGATTTAGCTGCCATAAGGATAGAACGAAATTAAGGAACAATTATCAATTCGAAAACGATGTCAAAGATTATCTTGATAATTGGACAAAAAAAAACCGCCACTAGGGCGGTTTAGAAAGTCTTGGGATGTTTTCACATCACCCATGATTTTATGCTTCTGCTTCCGTTGAATCTGCTTCTGCTGCTGTCGCTTCTGTCGTCGCTTCAACTTCTGTTGCTTCTTCCTCCTCGTCATCAGCATCTGCGCCTTTAACAGCACCACGGGCCATTTTAACGGAAACAACAACTGCATTCGCAGGGTCCAATAAGGTTACACCTGGAATTTCAATGCTGTTCACACGGATAGATTGACCGATACGTAATTTAGAAATATCTAACGTAATGGAATCTGGAAGATCTTTTGCAAGTCCAACGCACTGTAATGAACGGAATACCGTCATTAATTTACCTCCGGCCAATACTCCACGAGAAGATCCGATTAATCTAACTGGTAGTTTAACGCGAACAGTTTTCGTGTCGCTTAACTCCAAAAAGTCAACGTGCTGAATGGTGTCTTTCGTTGGGTGCTGTTGCAATTCACGAATGATTCCCATTGCTTTTTTTCCATCGATATCCAAGGCTACTTGGTAAACTTCTGGTGAATAAACAATTTTGTCCATTTCAGTTCGCTTTACTGAGAAGTGAGTTTGCTCACCTTGGCCGTAAAGCACACAAGGAACTAGACCAGCATTTCTTAGGCTGGCAGCATCCTTTTTCCCTACGTTCGTTCTAAGCGAACCGCTCAAATGTGCTGTTTTCATGTATATATTAATTAAGAGATTACAAAATGTGAACTAATAGACTCATTGTTTATCAGACGTTTGATGACGTCTCCAAACAATTCTGACACCGTTATCACACGTATTTTGTCGCTGTGTTTGGACATTGGTATCGTGTCGGTTACGATTAGTTCGGTTAATTGAGATTTTTCGATGCGTTCATAAGCAGGACCACTTAAAACAGCGTGCGTACAGAACGCTCGAACACTTTTTGCTCCTTTTTCAATCAAAAGGTCAGCAGCAGTGGTTAATGTACCTGCTGTATCGCACATGTCATCAATGATAATCACATCTTTTCCTTCAACGTCTCCGATGACAGTCATTTCAGCAATTTCATTCGGTCTTTTGCGGTGTTTGTGACACAACGCCAAACCACAATTTAAATTTTTCGCGTATGAATTTGCTCGTTTTGCTCCTCCAGCATCTGGTGCAACAACAACTAAATTGGAAGTGTCCAATTTTTCAATTTCCGCTAAGAATAAGGTAGAAGCATACAAATGATCAACAGGAACTTCGAAAAAACCTTGTATTTGATCTGCATGTAAATCCATGGTCATGACACGGTCAACACCCGCTGCCATTAACATATTAGCAACTAATTTTGCTCCAATGGCAACACGTGGCTTGTCTTTTCGGTCTTGACGTGCAAATCCAAAATAAGGGATTACCGTAATTATTTTTCGAGCAGAAGCACGTCGTGCGGCATCCACCAATAAAAGCAATTCGAATAAATTTTCTGTAGGCGGCATCGTAGACTGAACAATAAAAACGTCTTGTCCACGAACGGTTTCTTCAAATGATGGTTGAAATTCTCCATCACTGAAAACACTTACTTTCACGTCCCCAAGTTTTACGCCAAAACTATCCGCTACTTTAGTAGCAAGGACTTCTGATGATCTACCGGCAAATATTTTTACTCCCACGTCTTTCGAAAATTGAACGCAAAGATAGCTAAAATAAAAGTTTCTACAAAATGCCGTGTTTAACCAATGCATGTCCGTTGAAATACAAGGCATTTATTGGTGAATTGCGTTAATTTTGTAAACCTAAGTATGAACTCAAATCAACCACAGAAAAAAAAGCTATTCAAACGCTTATTGTTCTTTGCGAAACCATATCGCAACTATTTATTGCTTGCGCTGATTTCGGTTATTTTGCTTTCAATCCCAGGCCCTTTAAGGCCCTTGCTCATCGGACGAATGGTGGACAAGTACATCGTTCAAACGCAAAATCCATCCATGTTACTGTGGTGGTCACTTCTTCTGTTAAGTGTTATGGTGTTAGAAGGATTTCTTCAACTCATTTCATCTTATTTTTCCAATTTATTGGCGCAGTCTGTCATCCGAGATTTGAGAAAGAAAATCATTGAACATTTTCTCCGTTTACGGATGTCTTATTTTGATAAAAATCCAGTTGGTGCGATGGTCACACGTGTTGTGTCAGATATGGAAGCAATTACGGAAGTATTTTCTTCCGGAATTATGGAGATTATTTCGGATTGTTTTTCCTTGATTTTTATTTTGGCATTGATGTTCATGAATAATTGGGAATTAGCATGTATGACATTGGTTCCAATCCCCTTTTTACTATTGGCAACACGAATTTTCGCGAAATCCATGAAGGATTCTTTTCAAAAAGAACGTCAAGCGGTTACTAGATTGAACACGTTTGTACAAGAACGATTGAGTGGGATGAGTGTGGTTCAATTGTTTAACAGAGAGAGGGAAGAGTATAAGCGTTTTGAAAAGATAAATGAGGGACACAAACAAGCACACATCCAGGCGGTATGGGCCAACTCCATCTTTTTTCCGGTAGTTGAAATACTAAGTTCTTTGTCCATCGCATTTTTATTAGTTTGGGGCGCGCTCCATGTTTCTGGCAAAACTTCTTCCGAAATTCGTTCCATGTATGGTGAGGTATTCGCGTTCACGTTATGGATCAATCAGTTGTATCGTCCAATTAGACAACTTGCGGATAAATTTAATATTCTTCAACGTGGGACCGTTCGTGCTGAAAGAGTATTTGATGTGCTCGATGAACATGCGGATTTACAGGAGAGTGGGACCTTAACCAATGTGGATTTTGCCCAAGCTGTTTGCTTTGAGAACGTATGTTTTTCATACGTGGAAGGAAGTCCCGTGTTGAAAAATGTGAACTTGACCATTGAGCATGGTGAAACGGTAGCTTTTGTTGGCGCGACAGGCGCGGGAAAAACATCCATTGTTAATTTACTCGGTCGATTTTATGAACATGATTCGGGAACAATATGCATCGGCAGTGTTCCCATACAGGAGATAAAATTGACGGAGTTGAGGAAAAACATTGCGATTGTATTACAAGATGTCTTCCTTTTCTCAGGAACAATCTTTTCGAATATTACTTTAGGTGATACACAATTTACTCAAGCTGATGTGGAATCTGCAGCAAAGGCAGTTGGTGCGCATGAATTTATCATGAATTTACCGAATAATTATCAGCATGAAATTGGTGAAAGAGGAGGGATGTTATCGGTTGGACAAAGGCAATTAATCGCCTTTATTCGCGCCTACATTTACTCTCCTCAAATTTTGATTTTAGATGAAGCAACATCGAATGTGGATAGTGAAAGTGAGCAGTTGATTCAGCGTGCTACGGAGAAAATCACTTCTGGAAGGACTTCTATCGTCATTGCACATCGCTTATCAACGATTCAAAAAGCGGACCGAATTGTGGTAATGGAAAAAGGAGAATTAGTCGAAATAGGCAATCACAAGGAATTGTTGCAAATAGAGAATGGTTATTATAAACGATTATACGACAGGCAATTTTTTAATCAAAACGAATCATGAAGCGATTTAAAATAGGGGGAGTGCCTGAACATTTTAATCTTCCATGGCGCAATGCCATCGAGGAAGGTGCGTTTCAGTCTATAGGAGTTGAATTGCATTGGTCTGATATGACTGGTGGTACTGGACAAATGATAAAAGGCCTTCAAGCAGGGTCCATAGATATTGCCGTTCTATTGACAGAGGGAATAACCCGCGCAATATTACAGGGTCTTGACGCTAAAATACTGAACGTTTATGTGGCCAGTCCTTTGTGTTGGGGCCTTCATGTTCCAGCTGATCAAACTATTAAAAAGCTCAGTGATTTGAATGGAAAAACATTTGCGATATCACGAGAAGGTTCAGGGTCCCACCTAATGGCATATGTGAAGGCACAGCAAGAACAATGGAGCCTTGATGAATTAAAATTTAATGTTGTCGGCGATGTTTACGGGGGAATATGGGCTTTAAATAATGGTCAAGCTCAAGGATTTCTTTGGGAAAAGTTCACTACCTCCCCTTTTGTTGATCAAGGTAAATGCCGCTTACTAGATGAGGTATTCACTCCTTGGCCCTGCTTTGTGATTGCGGTAAGATCGGAGATCGTCCAATCGGATGAATCATTGTTGCGTGAAATGGTTTCCATCGTTCAAAAGGAATCCTATCGCCTGAAACACCAAGCGAATTCAGCAGAACAATTTGCGTGGAGGTATGCTTTACCTCAAGAAGAGATTCAGAAATGGCTAAATCAGACGGAGTGGAATTATGGCAAGGAATTGGATCATCAAGATTTTGTAAAAGTGGTTGCTGAATTAATGGACTTAGGACTGTTAACACAAAATCAAGCTGAAAATTGGGAAGAAAAATTGTTTTAAGCCCATTGCTCACTTATTCTTTTTCTGGTATTTTAAGTGAATAATGAATCTAAAAATCAAGGTATTATCGTTGACAGCGCTAGTTTGATAATTGCCTTCGCATCAATGTTCATTTCGGGAGAGTCGTATATGATTATCGACTAATTTTCATAAAAAATACTATGAACATACTTTTACCTTTAGCAATTGGAAGCACTTTTTGGGTTGCCGTTTGTACCGTTCTGGGAATGGTTGGAGTTTTTATTATTTTATATCTTTCTGAGCGAAAAAAATAAGTTTCTTATCGGAAACAAGAAATGGCTTTTGTGAGTTCTTTATCAAAAGGATTGAGTACTCTGTAATAACCTTCTTCTGTCCATTTTTGACTGGCGATTTCAGCTTTGAGCATGCGCTTAATCAATTCTTTACTGACAGCTAATCCAAGTGGGTCTTTTTGCACTAGAAAGTTTTTTTGGGCATAGTCAACAAAGCGCTTCAATAATTCCTCGCTTACCTGAAACTGCTGAACAAAGTCTTTTGAGGCAGACCATTTAGAACGATTTTCTTGCATAAAATCAAAAGCAAAGGCTCTTGTTGCGCCACTCCATTGAAGTTCCGTCAAGTAAAATGAAGTTCC
>JBEDCT010000128.1:0-11314 GCA_041176665.1 Bacteroidota bacterium
GAATACTATCGTAGTTCTTGCGACCCATCAGAACAATTTGTCCTTGCGTGGTGTCTTTAAAGAACTTCATATCCTTTGGCAAGTGCCACATCAGGTCATTATTTTTCCCAATTCCTCCTTCGGAGTCCATGGCAACGATGAGTGCTGTTTTCATTAGATGGCTACCGCTGCTTTAATGTGTGGATGTGGATCGTAATTACACAATTCGAAATCATCGTAGGTGAAGTCAAATAAACTTTTCACCTCTGGATTCATCTTCATGGTTGGTAATGTTTTGAATTCACGAGTCAATTGCAAATGAGCTTGTTCGATGTGATTCGAGTATAAATGCGCGTCACCTAAGGTATGAACGAAGTCACCAGCCTCTAAACCACAAACCTGTGCCATCATCATTGTTAACAAAGCATAGGAAGCAATATTAAACGGAACACCTAGAAAAGTATCCGCACTGCGTTGATACAATTGACAACTTAATTTCCCGTCAGCAACATAAAACTGAAAAAAGGCATGACAAGGAGGTAAGGCCATTTTATCAATTTCACCTACGTTCCAAGCGGAAACGATAATTCTTCGAGAATCTGGATTGTTTTTGATTTGATCAATAACTTGCGTAATTTGATCGATGTGGCGTCCATCCGCTGACGGCCAACTTCTCCACTGTGAGCCATATACAGGGCCTAAATTTCCGTTTTCATCTGCCCATTCATCCCAAATAGAGACATTGTTGTCTTTTAGGTATTGAATATTCGTATCTCCTTTCAAAAACCACAATAATTCATGAATAATGGAGCGCAAATGCAATTTTTTTGTCGTCACACAAGGAAACCCTTCTTGCAGGTTATAACGCATCTGATAGCCAAATACGGAGATTGTTCCAGTCCCTGTTCGGTCCTCTTTTTTAACGCCGTGGTCAAGTATGTGCTGAAGTAAATCGTGGTATTGTTTCATGTGAGCTGAAGATTAGCGCTAAAATAGCCAAAATTTTACTTTTGGCGTTATTTCATTGTTCATTTCCAATGGAAATTTGGAAATCAGTACAATCCAATGGAAATGTTTATTTTCGTGTATGAAATGGATATTCGTTTTTGTTTTTATGAGTCTATATCTAGACAATGCAGTTGCACAAACGGTTCGAGTGAAACGCAAATATTGCAAAGTATATGAAGGAGAAATCCCGAAATACAATGCTATCCTTGGACAAGAAATCGTGGAAATAGCTCCCATAGAAATGCGTGTTACCCTGAAAAAAGATAGTATTTATGTGTCTATTGGAAACAGTCAAATTTCCGGAGTGTATTCCGCCCAAAAGTCGACGATTCCCAATGAAATAACACTCACTATTCCACGTGAAAATTCAGGAATCGAGGAGCGTATTAATTTAAATACAGCGGACAAAACGTTAACGCGTAAAGGAGTTTTCCCACAGCCGGATGTTGTGTTGATTCGTAAGGAAAAATCAAAAAGGTAACCAAAGCGTAAACGTAGTTCCTTTTCCCAAAGTACTTTTTACATCGATTTTCCCGTGATGTGCTTCGATGATGAGTTTGACATAAAACAAGCCCAAACCAAATCCTTTGACGTCGTGTACATTTCCAGTTGGAACCCGGTAAAATTTATCAAAAATTAGTTTTAAATTCTCCTTTTTTATTCCAATACCGTTATCTGAAATTTCAATGACAAGGCCATTTTTCTCGTTTCTCGTTTGGATGTGAATCATGGCTTTCCCGTTGCAATATTTGATAGCATTGTCGAGCAAGTTGTAAATGACATTCGTAAGGTGTACAGAATCTGCCTGTATTTCAAAGTTTTGAGCGTCAAAATCAATCGTAATCACACCGCCAAGTTCGTACTGATTAAACTCAAAATTCTCTTTTACTTCGGAGAGTGAATCGTTCACATTGAATATTTCTTTATCCAAGACAACTTGGTCCTTATCCAATTTAGCAACATTCAACACACGTTCCACTTGATTTTCAAGCCGCTTATTTTCTTTAAAAATGATACTGGCATATTTGCGAATTTTTTCTTGATTTTCATCTGCTAAATCCATTCGCATCAACATTTCACTGGAAAGACTAATCGTAGAAATGGGTGTTTTTAATTCGTGCGTCATGTTGTTTATGAAGTCCGTTTTGACTTCAGATAGTTTCTTTTGACGAATAATAATTCCAAGACTAAACGCAAAGAAAACGATGACAAAAAGAATGATAATCACTAGATAAACCCAAGGAGAAACGAAAGAAGCGGCTTCAATTGGTTTAGGCTTGACGTTTGGAAAATAAACCGTGAAATAATGACCGTCTTTGGTTAAGTTTAAGGATTCAGGGGTCAGTTTTGGAAGTCCGTGTTTGGAATCTGCATACAAGGAATCTTTCGTGAATTTGATGAGATTCCCCAGCACAATAGAATCGGTAAAGCAATCATAAATACCGTAGACAAAATCTTGGTGAATGTTTTGATGATACAGTTCTTTTTTCAGTAAAGTTTCTAAGTAAAAAGGTTGTAACTCTTCGTTGAAATCAACAGTGAAGTGGTTGCTTTTGATTTGTTTAATCGCCCCGTACAAGTCAGTGTGATCGGGGTGATTCTTAGATATTTGCTCCAGTACTTCTCGCAGCGCGCTGTGTGCTTGTTGTGAGAACTCACGTAGGTTTAAACTGTCTTCCTTCTCTTGAATGGCAATGTTTTTAGCCTGCATTTCCACGGTACTGCGCATCCAAACGAATTGCACCAGAAGGATACTAAAAATGGAAACGAGTCCAAGTACAACAACAGAATTAACGGTCCAGCGATTCATCTGAACAAAGTTACTTCTTTCAAGCGAATATCAACGTCAATTAAAACCTTGTACACCGTTAACCGTCGTGTATTTGAGGACGTTCTTTTTTTCTGGATGAATACGAGCAAACGCAGATTGAACTGCTAAAGTCCCTTCATGGAAACCACAAAGAATCAATTTTAATTTGTTCTCATAGGTATTGACATCTCCAATGGCATAAATACCTGGAATATTCGTTGAGTAATCCAAGGTATTCACTTTTATTGCACTTTTTTCAATTTCTAAGCCCCAATCGCCAATCGGACCTAAACTTGGTTTTAATCCAAAAAGTGGAATGAAATGATCTGCGTCGATCACTATTTCCCCATCTTTCTGATGGGTCACATGAACGTTCTCAAGTTTATCGCTACCAGACAAACCAGTAACTTCTGCTTCTGTAATTAAGTTTATTTCGCCTGTTCCAGCCATGTCAATGACTTTTTGAACTGAATCTAAATGTCCACGGAAAGAACTGCTTCTATGCACTAAGTATACTTTTTTAGCAATTTTTCGTTCCGTTAAGTAAATGGACCAATCCAAGGCAGAATCGCCACCACCAGCAATGACACATACTTTATCTTGATAAATACTTGGATCTTTGATGATGTATTCAACGCCCTTGTCTTCAAAGTCAACGATGTTGTCAATAGGTGGTTTTCTTGGTTCAAATACTCCTAGACCACCGGCAATCATAACGATTGGTGCGATGTGCTGTGTTCCTTTTATGGTTGTCACAATGAATTTTTCATCGGCAGTTTTTTCAATCGAAAGGGCAGCTTCTCCAAGAGTGAATCCTGGTTTGAAAGGAGCGGCTTGTTCCATTAAATTGTCAATCAGTTCACCTGCAAGAATGGATGGAAATCCGGGAATATCGTAAATAGGTTTCTTCGGGTAAATTTCTGAACATTGTCCACCAGCTTGTGGCAATGAATCAATTAAATGACAACGTAACTTTAAAAGTCCGGCCTCAAAAACGGTAAAAAGTCCGACTGGACCTGCGCCAATAATAATAATATCTGTTTCGATCATGCTTCTGAAATAATGCTGGGCAAAATTAGTGATTTAAAGGACTAACATCCAATTTTAAAAATTGTTTATTAATGGTCTGGGTGATTTGGTTTATTTGAAAGTATTAACTCAATTTGTTCCATTACTTCAACGCTTAGTTTTTCTTTGGCTTCCAAAGATTTCAAATTCTCGGTTAATTGATATTCTTTACTCGCTCCTAATATAACGGTACTCACGTTTGGATTTTTCAAACACCATGCAAGTCCAAGAACAGGAAGTGACATGTCTAAATCACCAGCCATAGCACTCAGTTTTTTTACCACATCAATGCGCTCAGCTGTTAGGTTTTTTTCTTTCAACCAATCCATCCCTTCCATTCCAAGTCTTGTGTCACTTGGAAAATCTTTGTTGTATTTCCCACTTAAAATTCCACTCGCCAACGGAGACCAAATGGTCGTTCCAAGCCCAACAGTCTTGTAAACCTGAGAAAACTCCACTTCTACTTTTTGACGTGTAAACATGTTGTATTCTGGTTGCTCGACAATTGGACCGATGAGGTGATTTTGTTTTGCGAACATGTGAGCTTCCATGATTTCTTGTGCACTCCATTCGGATGTTCCCCAATACAAGATTTTTCCTTGCATGATGAGTTGGTGCATCGACCAAACGGTTTCTTCAATAGGCGTTTGCTTGTCCGGACGGTGACACAAAAACAAATCTAAATAGTCTAATTGAAAACGATTCAAGGCTTGCTCACATGCTTCAACAATGTGTTTTCGACTCAATCCTTTTTGGGTAGGAAGTTGTCCACCATTACCAAAAAACACTTTGCTGCTCACAATGTAACTGTCTCTCGACCAATTTTTCTTTTTCAGGATTGCTCCCATCACTTCCTCGCTTTTTCCTCGTGCATAGATCTCTGCATTATCGAAGAAATTAATGCCATTTTCGTACGCGATATCCATAAGTCTTTCAGCGACATCATCACCAATTTGTTTCCCGAAGGTTAACCACGACCCTAATGAAAGTCGGCTAATTTGTAAGCCGGATTTTCCAAGATTAGTATATTCCATTTTCTATAATTTTTGTTTTTTGTTGTGTACTGTTAAGCCAATTCTTGTAGATTCCATTCGCAATCACTACCAAAATGATCACCAACGAACCTATGTAAAAGTTCATGTTCAGTAATGTATGTTCTTTTAAAATAAAAATGGCCAAAATAATGGTATAAACTGGTTCCAAATTAATGCTCAAAGACACCGTAAATGCACCCAGTTTTTTGACGATTTCGATGGTAATTAAAAAAGCAAAGGATGTACAGACAACGCCTAAAAAAAGAAGCCAAAGCGCATCTGACATCGACATTTTAAGCATCGGATATGTCAGTTTTCCGGTGAACCAAAGGACAATACTGATGAACACGACCCCAGTAAGCAGTTCATACAGTGTAATATAGGCAGATTCAACATCCTGCGCAATTCTACCGTTGAAAACTGAGAATAATGCCGCAAACAATGCAGACGCGAGTCCATAGTATAGTGCTATCCGTTCTTGTGCACTGAAGTCATTTGCTACAAAATAGATTCCGAAAATGACTAAAAGTCCAAAAAGGAACTCCATCCAGGAGAATTTTCTTTTCATCACAATAGGTTCCAACCAGGTAACATGCAATGTTGTGGTCGAAAGACATAAAATCCCTAGGGATGCCGTTGAAAGTTGAATGCTATAGTAAAAGGTCATCCAATGTCCGGCTACAATCATTCCCACTAAAATAATTTTCCAAGCATGTCGCTTCGGAAAAGAAAAGGATTTACCTGTCCAAATGAAGTAAAGCGCTAAAAATAGGGCAGCTATAATCACACGATACCACACAATAATGATGGCATCTAGGTGAATGAGTTTACCAAGTATCCCGGTAAATCCCCACATAAAAATGATCACATGCAACCAAATGTGATAGCGGTACTTTTGGAACAATGTTATTTCTTTTTACTCCACTCTTCAATGGATTGTTGATTCATTTTAACATAGTTTTGATCGCCATCTTTTTCTGCTTCAGTCAAGGAAATTTTTGCAGTTTCAATGGCACCTTTCACATCACCGTTTGCTGCTTGAATTTGTGATTTCAATCGAGTCATCCAATAGGCACTCACACCTTTCATCTCAATAGCTTTTGTCGACCACTCAAGTGCTTTTTTCAAGTCAAGTTGCTCCGTAAAGTAATAACTCGCCGCTTGATTGTAGTCATTTGCTGTTACAACGCTTCCCGAAAGTGTCTTTTCAATGCTTGCAAGTACTTTTTCTTTCGTGTTTAGCGTAAAGGGAAGAGAGACTTGTGTTTTATCCCAAGTAATGTTTAATACGGCGCTGTTAAATTCCATGCCATCAATTGTAATGCTCAAGTTTTCCGTAACTAAAGGCATTTTCTTCACTTTCGCGTTTACCGTTAACGCGACTTTCGAGGTCTCCCATTTTTCTGGCAATCCCCAATTCGTTGTTTCGGTGTAAAAATCGATCACCCAACTGTCTGCATTCGGTGTCGCGAAAAGTGCATATGTACCCGCTTGTAATGTGTCTTTTCCAAAAATCAGTACATCACTCGTGGTAATTTTGGTGTTTTCATTTGCTCCTAATCTCCATCTTTGTCCGAATGGGATTAGTTCACCGAAAATTTTGCGTTCATTTACCGCCGGACGTGAATAACTAATGCTAATGTCTGTAAGTCCCGCTCGTTGTTCAACTTTTGCAACTGGACTTGCTTTTGGCGTTTGTACTTGTGCCTGTGCAAACAGGGAAATACATACTAGGCTACTAAGAATTACTTTTTTCATATGTTTATTTATTTAGTTCTTTTTCTTTATTGGGATGGAGGTCGAAGTTAATATCCACTTCCCAATTTGCTCTGATTTTAACAGGATCCTTGAATAACAACACATCCTCGGCTAATGTTTTCGTTTCAGGAGAAATTGGATCCCAATTCCCATTTTTATTGTGGTCCAAAAGGACTTTAAATGTATATTCTCCGGGAAGTAAATTCGAAACAACTAAGCGATTCGCTTCTCGTACACTTAATTCTCTTATGACATTCGCTTTTTCTATTACTTGAACAATTCCTGCTGGAATTGTATCGGAAAACAACATCGTTAAATCACCGTATTCACGTTCTTGTTTCCACTGAAGTTCTTTTTGAAAGCGATTGGAGACATTTGTTGTTTTTCCAATAATAGCGCCGTCAGAAAATGAGAAGTTTAATTTCATTGTATGTTTCTTTGGACGAATTTCAAATTGATTTGCGAGGTAATCAATCTCAAAATCTACAAGGCTACTATCATCCGCATTTCTCAAAATGATCTTGGAAGTGTCGATCCACGAGATAAAATCAGTGCAATAAAAGTAAAATCGCTCCTGTAAGCCCTCTTTTTCCATCAGCTGAATCGAAATTTTGGCTGCTTGTTGTTTTGGGGTATTTCGTACATTTATAGTGTCTTGTCCATTACTCAATTGAAGTTCCGTTTCCTTTAGTGCTCCAATGGAAATCAACAAACTATCTTTTCCAATTCCAAGGAGTTCATTGACCCCAAGTTCTTTGCCATTCAATTTAATTGGATATCCCTGCATTTTAGCCGGAATGTGAATTCCAATAATTCCCGGAGGAATGACACGTGCATTTTTTACTTTATCCACCTGTTCCGGCAGGGAAATCGCCATTTTCAAGGTGTCGTGATAGGCAGTGTCTAAGTGCAATGATTCAAAGCGATAACCTTGTTTTTCAGTTACTTGAATTTGTCCATCTTGGTTGACATCAACGAAAGATTTCACGTAGTAATCTCCTTCTTTTAATGCTTCCAAAGAAACGATTCCCTTCGAATTACTTTGTGCAAAATAGCGCGGCTTTACATCCTCCCATTGCGCATACAAGCCAACGGTGACTTTCGGTAAAAGTGCTTTGGTATAAGCGTCGTAAACCGAACAATGAAAACGCAGCGAATCCATTTGTTTTCCGGTGGAGAAAGTGAATTTCATCAATGAATCATTTCCTTCTGTCACATCTTTAACAGCTCCGTTCAGGTATAAGGTGTAGGTAGTATTTGGCACTAGTGGATGATCAAGTGCAATATCCAAAGTTTTTCTGGTGAGCGTACTCGATAATTTAGCATCCGCTGGCACAAGCACAATTTGTTCGTTCGGCTTAGTTAATTCCACATATTCGTCAAACGAAAGGCGAATGTATTGATCTTGAAAATTTAGCTGCTTGTCACTTAAGTTTGCTTGCATAATCTGAGGGGCAACCTCATCCTTCGGCCCACCTGAAATAGTCCCGATTTGACCACAGGAAACAACAAGGAAAATGCAACAAATTAATGCAAGGATACGAGCCATGTACAAAGTTGAGTTAAAAATTTGACATCTACTTCATCGAAGTCGTTCAGCATGTCACTATCCACATCGAGAACACCAATCACTTCACCGTCCTTCATTAATGGAACAACCACTTCACTTTTGGACAAAGAGCTGCAGGCGATGTGACCGGGAAACGCGTCTACATCGGGCACTAGAATCGATTTTTTTTGTTCCCAAGACGCGCCACAAACTCCCTTTCCAAAGGCGATGCGCGTACATGCTACGGGACCCTGAAATGGACCTAAAACAAGTTGATCGGTTTCAACCAAATAAAATCCAACCCAAAAGAATCCAAAAGTTTCCTTTAATGCAGCTGAAGTATTCGCCAAATTCGCAATCCAAGAAGACTCAGATTCTGTTAAAGCAAAAATTTGTGGCAGTAATGCTTCATATCTTGCTTGTTTTGTTTGGCCAGAAATAATTATTTGCTCGGACATATATCAATTTTAGCAAATTTGACGTTTTTACTCCGATTAATCAAGATTTTCACCTATATTCATCACATAAATTAACCATTATGCTTTCACGAATTCAGTTTGACAAAGTTCTCTTTTTGGACATTGAAACAGTACCTCAAATTTATCAGTACGAAGACTTAGATGAAAAGGGACAAGAGCTTTTTTATGCAAAGAATCGTTTCCAAGTAAATCCTGAGAAGAATATCGAGATGATTTACAATGAAAAGGGAGGCATACTTTCTGAGTTTGGTAAAATCGTATGTATTTCTGTTGGAATGGTTCGGGATGCTTCTACGGGAAAAACCATTCGTTTGAAGTCCTACGCACACGATGATGAAGAAACCCTTCTTCGCCAATTTAAAAAGTTATTAGAAGAGCATTACAACACAAGCTACCACGTGATTTGTGGTCATAATTCCAAGGAATTTGATATCCCATACATCTGTCGTCGCATGCTTATTAATGGCATTTCTCTTCCGGGAATTTTAGATATTGCGGGTAAAAAACCGTGGGAAATCAATCATTTAGATACCTTAGAACTTTGGAAGTTTGGAGATTACAAAGCATTTACATCCTTGGCATTATTGTGTCACGTGTTTAAAATTCCCACTCCGAAAGATGATATTTCTGGTGCGGATGTCGCGCGCGTTTATTATGAGGAAAACGACTTAGATCGCATTCGCATTTATTGTGAAAAGGATGTGATTGCACTTATTCAGTTGTTGTTGCGCATGCGCGGTGATGCGCTCGTGGAAGAGGACAATATTTCTTCTGCCAATTAATTCGAGTAAGGGAATTGCCTTCGAAACTCCCTTCTTTTCTAAACAATGATTAGCTTTAAACCCGAATTAAACCAAAATGACGGAAGACAAGATTATTCTTGGTATTGACCCTGGAACTACAGTGATGGGATATGGACTCATTCATGTGAAAAAGAACCAACTTCACATGCTGAATTTCGGTGTCATCCAATTGAGTAAGTTAGCAAATCATCCCGATAAATTAAAACGAATCCTCGATCGATTGAACGGACTCATCGCGGAGTATAAACCAGATGAAATGGCGATTGAAGCACCATTTTTCGGGAAGAATGTCCAGTCGATGTTGAAACTTGGACGTGCGCAAGGAGTAGCCATAGCAGCGTGTTTAAACCACAACATTCCTTTCGAGGAATATACACCGAGAAGAATCAAACAATCCATCACCGGTAGCGGTGCTGCTTCGAAAGAACAAGTCGCTGCCATGCTTCAAAAGCTATTGAATTTTCAGGAAATGCCTAAATATTTAGATGCTACGGATGGACTAGCAGCAGCCGTTTGTCACCACTTTTCCAAAGGAATAGGAGAACACAACAAGGCTAAAGGAGATTCATGGACGGCTTTTTTAAGTGAGAACCCAAAACGTCTCAAATCGAAATAGCGTATGAATAGAGATCCTAGAGTTGATGCGTTTATTGAAAAATCAGCTGATTTTGCACAACCAATTTTGGTCGAATTACGTTCGCTGATTCATGAGGCAAATTCTGAAATTCAAGAAACTTGGAAGTGGAGTTTCCCCACTTTTATGTACAACAATAAAATTATTTGTTCCTTTAGCGCATTTAAAAAACATTGTTCTTTTAGTTTCTGGATGGCAGCTCAATTGCCAGATCCAAATCAAATTATGGAACGTATCGGAAAAACATCAATGGGTAGTTTAGGAAAAATAACGAAGCTATCAGACTTGCCGGATCGAACTATTTTAATTAATTACATACAAACCGCGATCGAAATTTCGAAAAACGGCACCGATTCCTCCAAGAAAGTTAAGCCCGCGCAAAAATGGATGAAAACAAGTTTAGATTTTCAGGAATTATTTGCTGAGCATGATCAACAAGCGATTTCTTTTGATACACTGAGTGATTCGAAGCGCAAGGAATACATCACTTGGATAGAAGCAGCCAAAACGGAACAAACAAAAACGAAACGCATACAAACGATGATGGACAATCTCCTTGAGATTAAATCATTGCATTGGAAATACCATAAAAAATAATGTCAGAAATTAAAGTATATACAGATGGTTCCTCCCGTGGAAATCCAGGTCCAGGTGGATACGGTGCTATTCTCATTTTTGGTCATCAACGCAAAGAATTGTCTGAAGGATTTCGCAAAACAACCAATAACCGCATGGAATTAATGGCCGTCTGTGCAGCTTTGGAAAAAATTAAGTCAGATAAATACCCTGTAACTGTTTATTCGGATTCAAAGTACGTTATTGACTCCATCACCAAAGGCTGGGTTTTTGGCTGGGTAAAAAAGAACTTTAAGGACAAGAAAAACAAGGATCTATGGTTACGCTACTTGGAATCTCACAGCCGTTTCAAATTAAAGTTTGTATGGGTAAAAGGGCATGCAGGACACGCAGAAAATGAACGTTGCGATGAACTAGCCGTTCAAGCAGCACTTCAAGGACCACATTCTATCGATGCTTTTTTCGAAAACGAAGCGAATTAAACCAAAACCGAAGAGTACCAACGCTCAATGGATTCGTAGGATTCACCTTTTCGTTCTGCTATATTTTGTACTTGCTCCTCTGTAATTTTACCGAGTCCAAAGTATTTCGCATCTGGATGCGCAAAATACCAACC
>JBEDCT010000129.1:0-5017 GCA_041176665.1 Bacteroidota bacterium
TGTATACGTTTGATACAAATGGAAAATATTAAATCGAATTCCTTGTTGAGCAGCCGTGTCACCTTTGATCACGATGTCCGCATTTTCCCAAATCTTCAGCCAAGCCTGTTCGTGATCTTGACGTAATTTATCGAATCCCCCGGTATAGGCATCTCGTACTCTCGAAATCGCTTTTGCCGCTAGTTCAAAATCCGAGTGATTCATGGTGGATGTAATCGCAACGTATTTTTTTAGTGTGTATGGAATTCCTTTCTCCAGGTAATGTTCAAAATTATTCTCCACATAGAAATCACGTTCAGCCACATTCGGGTGAATCGTCAATAATTCAGCTTCTTTCCAAAATGAAAAGCGCATAGCCGTTGCTACAGAGAAATTCGTTTTTTTCGTTCGTCCGCAAATAATTCCTTTTTGAGCATCCACCTTTCTGCTATCTTCCAACCAGAAAAACTCATCATAATTTGCATCGTGGTTACTTACCTTCCCATCTAAATAAGGTGTGAATTTTACATTCCCACTAAAATTCAATGGTGTAACAGTATAGGAAATTGCTGCAATTTCTTCTTTAGCCATGGAGCAAAAACGGATGGACTGAACCTCTAGTTCTTTGCCATTGGATAGTTTCACTTTGAAATGGCGTGTCAATACCCCGTGTTGCATGTCCAATTCTCTGTGAAAAGACTTCACCTCACAGGTATTCAAATCCAACGGAATGCCATCCACTTCAATGTTAATCCCGATCCAATTGCATGAGTTCAATACTTTAGCGAAATATTCTGGATAACCATTCTTCCACCATCCTACTCGTGTTTTGTCCGGGTAATAAACTCCTCCAACATAGCTACCTTGCAAGGAATCGCCAGAATACTGTTCTTCAAAATTAGCGCGTTGTCCAAAGGAACCGTTTCCAATACTAAAGATACTTTCCGCTTGTTTTTGTTTGCTCGAATCAAATTTATTTTCAACTATTTTCCAAGCATCTATTTCAAACAAATTACGCATACGCCTCTAAACTAAATTCTGTTAAATCATTAAAATATGTGTCCGCCATGTCGGCGATATTCGGATTGCCTACTGCAAATGCATGGAATCCACCAGCTTTCGCAGCGGATATTCCACTTGCAGCGTCCTCAAAGACGATACATTCTGATGGTGATAGTCCAAGGGCTAAGGCACCATTTAAAAAGACTTCTGGATGAGGTTTTGGAAATTCCACTCCATTTCCATCAATCACCACATCAAAAAGATGATCAATGTTCAGCAACTTCAGGATGAAATTGGCATTTTTACTGGAGGAACCAATAGCTAATTTGATGCCCTTTGCTTTTGCTTCAAGCAATAAATCAAGTACGCCAGGAAGTAAATCTGTTTGGTTCAATTCCTGAATGGAATCTACATAAAAGTCATTTTTGCTTTTTAATAAAGCCTCAAATTCTTCGTTTGAAATGGTTTTCGATCCAAGTTCCAGAATTTTCTTCAAGGAATCTGCACGACTAACACCTTTCAGTAGTTCGTTGTGTTCTTCTTCAAAGTCAATCCCCAAGGAATTTGCCGTTCGTTTCCACGCGACAAAATGGTTGTGTTCGGTTGTCACAATCACCCCATCTAAATCAAATATCAGTCCTTTAATCATGTTAAGCTACCTTTTCCTCTTTGATTCGCAAGGTTAAAATCCCTGCTAAAATCAACAAACACCCGCCAATGGTAACCGCCGCGACACGTGAGCCATCCAATACATTTTCCATCACTTTACCAAAGAACAAGGAAGCAATGATTTCAGGCAATACAATGAAGAAGTTGAAAATCCCCATATAAATTCCTATTTTATTTTCTGGTAGACAATCCGCGAGTAGCGCATACGGCATGGAAAGGATGCTACACCAAGCAATGCCAACAAGTCCCATTACAATGAATAATCCGTAACTAGCATCTGAACCATGAATAAGGTTAATCGATATCAATCCAAGCCCTCCAATCAATAAACAGATAAAGTGAGTCCATTTTTTACCAAACTTTCCAGCCAAAAATGGAAGTGCCAAGGCGAATATGAACGTAACAATGTTTTCAAAAGAATAGGTTAATCCGGCAAAATTTTGCCCGTCCGAATATGCTTTTGATCCTGCTTCACCGCCAAAAATATCATTCGCAACGGTTGGTGTATAATAAAACCACATGAGGAATAATCCTGGCCAAGTAACAAATTGAATCAAAGCCAATTGTTTCATTCGTTTTGGCATGTGGGCAATCGCATAAGCAATCTCATTCACTCCACTGAACAATCCTTTTTTCTCTGCTTTTTTCTCTGCTAATTCCTCTTCTGTTGGTGGATATTCTTTGGTAGTAAACACCGTGTAAAGAACTGCTCCAAGAAATGCTATTCCACCAATGTAGAATGACCATTTTACATTGTCCGCCACATGTCCGTGTGCCGCAGTTGAATTCACATTGAACCAATGCGTAAAAATCCAAGGCAAAGCACTCGCAATCGTTGCTCCTACTCCAATGAAAAAACTCTGCATCGAGAATCCAACCGTGCGTTGATTTTCTGGAAGTTTATCTGCCACAAACGCTCGAAATGGCTCCATGCTGATGTTTATCGAAGAATCAAGAACCCACAGAAGTCCGGCTGCCATCCACAACGCCGATGCATTTGGCATAATGAATAAACACAATGAACTTAGAATGGCCCCAATCAAGAAAAATGGTCGACGTCTTCCAAGCACGGGGTGCCATGTACGATCACTCAAGTATCCAATTACGGGTTGAACAAGAAGTCCGGTTAGCGGAGCAGCCAACCACAAAGCTGGAATATCCTCTGGTTTTGCTCCTAGGTTCTCATAGATGGAACTCATGTTGGCCATCTGGAGTCCCCAACCGAATTGGATTCCCATAAATCCGAAACTCATGTTCCAGATTTGCCAAAAAGATAAGTTTGGTTTGTTACTAGTCATGGTTTAGGTATTTGACTCGTATTATTTATAATAAACCTGATAGCCCCAAGGAACCAATGATAATTTGCTTGATCCTCCGAAAGACTTTTTCTTTCCAGAGAAAAGTTCGGTGTATTCTCCAGACATTGCCGAAGAGTTGAAAGAAACTTCTGCCTTTTTGTTGGATAAATTAAGAACGGTGATCACTTGGTGCTTATCGTATTCACGGATGTATACGAGGTGTTCTTTTGTGTTTTGAGTTGCTAAAAATTGTGCTTGATTACTTCCATCACGCACCCACAATGCAGGATTCGTTTGGTGTAAATTCAATAATTTCGTGTAGAAAGGAACGAGGTCCATTTTTTTCCAATCGATACTGTCCTTTTCAAAAAACTTCAAGCGTCGATCCAAAGACGTTTCTTGTCCATTGTATACCAACGGCATTCCTTCAATGGTGGAAGCCAAAACAGCTAGAGCAAATCGCGCATCACCCATTCGTTCCATTTCCGTACCATTCCATGAGTTTTCGTCGTGGTTGGAGGTGAAATTCATTCGGTATGCGTTACCTGGATATTTATTCGTTTTCACGTAATCCGTAATGGCTGTAGCATCCTTTTTACCTTTAGCAATATCATTCATGATGTGGTGAAAATTCCATCCATATGTCATTTCGAATGCGTCGTGTAAGGGAACTTCTTCCGCTTCTGCCAACATAAAAACTGGCTTCACAGCTTGTAACTCTGCTCGTGCCTCCATCCAGAAGTCCATTGGAACCCAACCTGCAACATCGCAACGGAATCCATCGATGTCTGCTTCTGTCAACCAATATTTCATTGACTTAACCATCTCCATTCGAAGCGCTGGATTATCGTAATTCAAATCTGCAACATCATACCAATCTGTTCCTATGGTAGGCTGTACATTTCCTGTTGAATCTAAAGTATACCAATCTAGGTGTCCTTGTTCTGTTAACCAAACGTTATCCGGAGAAGAGTGATTAGCCACCCAATCGATAATGACACGCATGTTTAACTTATGTGCTTCTTTTACCAAAGATTTAAAATCATCCATGTTTCCGAATTCACTGTTAACAGCCTGATAATCTTGAACAGCATAATAGCTCCCCAATGATCCTTTGCGATTTTTTACCCCAATTGGATGAATTGGCATTAACCAAAGAATATCCACTCCCATAGCTTTTAAACGTGGAAGTTGTTTCGTAACTGCTGAAAATGTTCCTTCTTTAGAAAACTGACGAACGTTTATTTCGTAAATAGTTGAATTATAAGCCCATTCAGGAGTATTGAGTTGTGCAATAGAGGAAAAGGCACACAATGCCATTGCGGTAAAAAATATGGATCTTAACATGATTTCACAGTTTGCTTATTTAGTATATAGTTTAAATGGTAATTCACGAGTCCAGTAACTGGTTTTTGAATAATAGAAGTGACAGTCACTCCCAATTCACCTGCTGCCTTATTCAATTCGGTCTCAAATATTTTGGAAAGAGACCCAACAAAATGAACTTCGGTGTTTTGGAAATTTTCGTAGCAACAAACGTGTACTTCCATAAATTTTTTGAATCCAGCATAAACCATTTCACTAAAGAATGGTTCATCTTTGTGTTTCGCAATAAATGGCATAAATGAAGCAATGTAAACATTGGCATTCGGCTCACGATACACGTGATTAACAATTTGGTCCTTGTCTGACTTGTATGTCTCAATAAAATCAGCTTCCACGTGAGCTGGTAACTTATGGTATAAGAAATTACTCAACAATTGTTTACCAAAATAACTTCCACTCCCCTCGTCACCCAATATGTAACCTAAGGCTGGAACAACTTCACTCAGTTCTTCTCCATCAAATAAACAAGAGTTCGAACCAGTTCCAATGATACACGAAATCGCAGGATTTCCGGTGTAAGTTGCATAGGCACATGCTAGTAAGTCGTGATCAACTACAACTTCAGCATTTTTAAAAATTCTTTTTAGTCCGATTTCAACGATTTTATTCATCTCATCACTAGAACATCCAGCGCCATAGAAATAAACACCTTGCACGTCATCGGCAACAGCAAGGATGTCAAC
>JBEDCT010000130.1:0-3906 GCA_041176665.1 Bacteroidota bacterium
TTCCGGCATGGTGAGCGGCTAAAAATCCTACTTTCTGACGCATTTCAAATCCCGATTGAGCAAAGGTGAATTTGCTAAGAAGTATACAAATGCAAAAAAGTAGGTCGCTTTTTTTCATAATCCAAAATTAATGAATTATTGGATGGCAGAATAACTTTAACTTTGCTTTATGGATTCTAGACTGGTAGCGTTTGAACGCTTATTAAACATCATGGATGACTTAAGGGAGAAATGTCCTTGGGATCAAAAACAAACCTTCGAAACGTTAAGAAATTTAACGATTGAAGAAACGTACGAATTGACCGATGCCATCACAAAAAATGACATGAAAGAAATCCAAGGTGAAATTGGTGATTTGTTCCTACACCTCGTTTTCTATTGTAAATTGGGCGATGAACAGAGGGCATTCGATGTAACAAGTGTTTTGAATGGTATTTGCGAAAAATTGATTTACCGTCATCCCCACATTTACGGAGACGTAACCGTATCTGGCGAAGAGGAAGTAAAAGCGAATTGGGAGAAATTGAAACTCAAAGAAGGTAAGAAATCTGTTCTGGAGGGAGTTCCCTCTTCCCTACCGGCACTCGTGAAAGCGACCCGTATTCAAGAAAAAGCAAAAGGCATTGGCTTTGAATGGGAACACCGTGAAGATGTGTGGAAAAAAGTTGAGGAAGAAATGCAAGAACTGCAGGTCGAAGTGGAAGCAAACTCTGAACATGTGGAAGAGGAATTTGGTGACGTATTGTTTTCTCTCGTTAACTATGCGCGCTTCATCGGCATTTCACCTGAAAATGCTTTGGCACAAACAAATCAGAAATTCATTCAACGTTTTCAGCTAATGGAAGAAATGATAAAAGAAGCAGAAATCGACATCCGCAACATGACTTTGAATGAATTAGATGTTTTTTGGGAACAAGCAAAACTTAAATTAAAAAAATCATGAATCAACTAGAATTCCAACTTTTAGAGACCGTTATCTTAATTGCATTGACTTTGTTAATTAAGATATTCGCAACAAAATCGGTCAATCGGTTCTTGGCTCATTTCGACTTCGATCTGAAAAGAAAACGAATTACCGTAAGGATTATCAATTTGTTCTTGTGGATTTTCATTGCCATTGTCATGGCGGGGATTTGGAACATCAATAAAGAAGGACTAGTTGTCTTTATCACTTCCATTATTACCGTAATGGGTGTTGCTTTTTTTGCGCAATGGTCAATACTATCAAATATCACCGCGAGTTTGATTCTCTTCTTTAATCACCCCATGAAAATTGGAGAAACGATACGTATTTTGGACAAAGAATACGATATCGAAGGAGAGTTGATGGACATCAGTTTTTTCTTCATGTACATTAAGACCAAAGAAGAACATTTGATCACCATACCAACATCTGTTGTACTATCAAAGACGATTATCCGTATGTAATTACAAACGAATGGATAACTCAAGTTGTCCACCTAAACCAAGTTCCACAATTTTCTTCAAGGTGGAAAAACGCACTTCTTTCATGTCGTTTTCCAATTTTGAAATATATGATTTTGTAGTACCCACCTTGGTGGCTAATTGTTCTTGAGTCATCCCTTTCTCTAACCTTGCACTTTGAATCATTGCTCCCAAGCGAAACTCTTGATAACCTTTTTCTAGAGTATCTCGTGATTCGGAACCTTTGGGACCATAATGCTTGTCTTTAAACTGATCTAATGTCAGTACTTTACCTGTTGCTTTCATAATCCTTTTTTAATTGAATGGCACGTACAATTTCTCTTCGTGGAAGTTTTTGAGTTTTCTTTTGAAAGGCTTTGATGAGTACCACCAATTTTCCGTCATCGAAAAAACAAAAAATCCGAAAAATATCTCCTCCGTGTTGAATGCGAATTTCATAGAGACCATCTGTTCCGTGAATGTGCTTTAGGTATTGTGCAGGAATCACTGGCAACTCTTGTAGCAACTCAAGTGTCCAAATGATTTTCTCCTTGACTTTAGGCTTCTGCTGAACAAAAAAATCTTCAAAATACGATTCAAAAAAGAGGATGTCTCTTAACTTCTCTCCCACTTTCTCCATACAAAAATACAATTAGTTTCACTTTAGTACAACTTTTAACGTATTTTTTTTCCATCTTTTGATTTTTTGAACCAAATGAAAAACGTAGAAACGAGAAATTATTGTGTAAATGGCCTAAACTAAGCCGGGAAACAGAGAAAATATTTTTCTACTGGTTGAGCCAATGCAGAAATATTCAAGTTATCAGATGCTTTTGTCAAATCGATGATTTCACCATTTTTCATTAACAAATTAATGTTCTGCTTATCCTGATTGTAGGCTTTATTTGTCAGAATGTCTGAATAGACGAAATAGTCCACCTCGTTTTCATTCAGGTTATACGCATCTTGCACGCGTTTGCGTTCTGCAGCAATCCGTTCTTCACTAAATGGTTCCTTAGAAATGACGATTTTGAACAATTTTCGATTCACCAAACATTTGGACAATTGCGATAAAATGATGTCTGGATGACTTTGCCACACTTTAATCGCAGACCAAATATCGTAATCGTCTAACTGGGCAAAATTTTCTAGAACTTCTTTTCGCTGATGGAAATCGTTTTCAGTGATGTCTTGTTTCATGAAAAAGGTCAATGCCGGACTCGCAAAAATAGTTTCGCCTCTTTTCGCTAGAAATTTAGCTCTGCGTAATGCATGTATTAACATAAACTCAGATGCAACAACCGTTTTGTGTAGATAAACTTGCCAATACATCAATCGTCTAGCCACAATGAATTTTTCAATAGAATAGATTCCTTTTTCCTCAAGCACCAATTGTCCATCGCGCACGTTCAACATCTCAATTAAACGATCTGTCCCGATGATTCCTTCACTCACACCAGAGTAAAAACTATCTCGATTTAAATAATCGAGTCGATCCATGTCGAGTTGACTGGAAACCAATTGATGTAAAAACGGCTTGCTGTATTTATTTTCAAAAATCAATAAGGCCATATCTAGTTGACCATTAAATTCCTTTGATAATTCTTCGATGAAAAAAGAGGATATTTTTTCGTGACTTACACCGCAAACAATGTCATATTCCAAGGCATGACTAAACGGACCATGTCCGATGTCGTGTAACAAAATAGCCAAACAAACCGCCCGTTCTTCCTCCGATGTAATCTCGTGTCCTTTGCGACGAATGGTCGCCACGGCCTCACTCATCAGATGCATCGCTCCCAAAACATGGTGAAAACGCGTATGATTTGCTCCTGGATAAACAAGGTGACTTAATCCCAATTGCATAATGCGACGAAGCCGCTGCATATGAGGATGTTCCAAAATGTCGAAAATTATTTCGTCCGGAATTGTAATAAAACCATAGACTGGGTCGTTAATAATTTTCTTCTTGTTGTTTCGATGTTGATTCGGTTGCAATTGAGTACCTTTAATTAAATTCATTCAAAACTATTAAAAATAAGGCATATGCAGGGTAAAATTCTTTGGGCGGACGATGAAATTGAATTGTTGAAACCACATATTTTGTTTCTAGAGGCAAAAGGATATAGTGTTGATCCTGTAACGAATGGTCAAGATGCCATCGAAAAAGCGCTCCTTCATTCGTATGATATTATTTTCTTGGATGAAAACATGCCTGGATTAACCGGACTCGAAACCTTGTTTCAAATCAAAGAACAAAAACCACTTGTTCCGATTGTGATGATTACGAAAAGTGAGGAGGAGCACATCATGGAAGAAGCCATTGGGAGTAAGATTGCTGATTACCTCATCAAACCAGTAAATCCGAATCAAATCCTCTTAAGTATTAAGAAAAACCTGGATGTATCGAAATTAGTGAGTCAAAAAACCAATTCAAACTACCAACAAGAATTCCGTCAACTCGGCATGCAACTGATGGGA
>JBEDCT010000131.1:0-4056 GCA_041176665.1 Bacteroidota bacterium
GCATTGATAAGCACTACCACTTTCGTTTTTTCTAGGTGTCCGCCAGAAGTTGAATAATAGGTATGTTCCCCTTCATTTTTCCCTTTGGACTTTAAAATCATGTTGTTTTTGGCCAAGAAAGCATCCGCTATGTCAATTGCGGACGACATCACGCCTCCGGGATTATTTCGTAAGTCCAAGACCAGTTTAGTCATCCCTTGATTGAGTAATTTGGAGCTTTCAATATAAAATTCTTCAGAGGTGACTTGTGAGAATTCAGTAATGAGTATGTATCCGGTGTTTTTGTCTAGCATGTATGCACAAGGAATGGAAGAAATTGGAATGATTCCACGAACTAAATTTGCTGTTTGTTTCTTCTTTCCACGAATAAAGGTTACGCTGAGGCTTGTTCCTGGTTTTCCTTTTAGGGTTGCTAATACTTTTTCGTTTGTAATTCCTTTGCCACAGATTTTCTTCCCATTGACACTGACAATCTTATCTCCTGCTTTCATTCCCGCTTGTTGCGAGGGAGACTGGTCGATAATATTGGTTACACAAATGGTGTCACGCAAGAGTAAAAAGCGAATGCCAACACCTCCAAATTTTCCTTCAATGGATTCGTTTACCGATTTCATGTCCTTGGCGGAAATGTAATTGCTATGCGGGTCTAATTTGTGAAGCATGTCTGATATTGTTGCTTCAAATATGGCGTCCTTGTCTACTTTATCTACGTAGTTTTTATCCAATAACGTGAGAACATCTTCCAGTTTTTGAATGTCTCGAGAAGCGTTTTTATTGACATCCTTGAGTAGTATTCCACCGATAACACCACTAGCAAGTACCACCGATAAAATGATGGGGAGTATATAGTTATGTTTACTTTGTTCAGACATCGTCACATTTTTCTATTTGCACCACTTCTAATCCGGCGCTTTTAAGAAAGTCTATTCCGGAAGTGTCTTTGTACGCTTGCTGATAGACCAAACGCGTAATGCCAGATTGCAGGACCAATTTGCTACAGTCTTTACATGGTGAATGCGTTAAATAAAGCGTAGCATCTTTGCAGTTATTAGAGGATCTTGCTACTTTCAGAATGGCATTTGCTTCCGCATGTAAGACATACCAATGTGTATTCCCTTCTTCATTTTCACAGCAGTTGTCGAACCCAGCAGGAGTGCCGTTATATCCATCTGAAATAATAATGGAATCCTTCACGATGATTGCTCCCACTTTTTTACGAGCGCAATGAGAAAGCTGTGCCCAACTTAGTGCAAGTCTGAGGTATGCTTTATCGTAGCGATTTTGTTTGTCAGTAGGAATCATGAATGAAAGTGATTAAATATCGTTGGCATGCATAATTTGTCCACCTAAATAACCGGTCCAGGCAAATACAGCAAAGCTAATGAAGCTAATGATTAGGATAATCCAAGAGATTTTTTTCTCAGAGAGAATGTTCTTTTTTCCTGCGTATAATCCGACAATCGACGCGACAAATAGTAAAATAATAAACCAAAGGGCTTTTTCCGCGAATTCTTCGTGTTGTTCGATCACGTATTCACTGATTCCTTTCATGTGTTCAACCGTTTCTTCAGCTTCGTGTCCGGTCTGGAATGTGATGTACCCGCCTATACTTGAGATGAGCATTAAGATAAATGCGGCCATTCGCGTTTGAACGGTATTAGATAGTAATCCAATTAAAAGTACAATTCCAGCGAATAAGGTGCCAATAATGGCTAGGTGGTTGGTGATGAGGTGTAAATGAGTTTGGTCCATTTTAAGAAATTTAATGTTTGAACTGAAAGTTACACTTTTTTTCCTGAGAATGATTACACGTAATAAGGAGAAATCATCCAATATACCACAACACCTGTTACAGCAACATACAGCCAAATAGGAAAGGCAAATCGCGTGTATTTTTTGTGTTTCACATAATTTCCTTCTAACGCAAATAAATAGGTAAACAAGACAACTGGAATAACGGCAACACTTAAGAGAATGTGTGAAATCAAGATGAAGTAATAGATTGCTTTGTATGATCCTTCATAAACAGTACTGTCCGAAGTCATGTGATAGGCCACATAACACAGCAAAAACAACAAGCTGATTGCTAAACACGTTTGAATGGTGCGCTGGTGAAGCTTCATATTGCCTTTTTTAATGAAGATTAAGGCAAGAACCAACAAGACAGCTGTAATTCCGTTAAGCGACGCATAAAAAGGCGGTAAAAACGATAAATCGACACCTTCTACTTTAATTCCAAAAAGTGCCGCCACTGCAATTGGAATAATGATGGATACAGCAACAACAAGTTTTCTGTATTTAGACGATGGAAGGTTGTTATCTGACGTTGTATTCATAGTTCAAAAGGTTAATTAAGTCTTTTTTCAGTCGTTTGTATTCTTTCGCATTTACGCTTAAGTCCATATTGGTCACCGCATATACACCGCGAACATGTCCTGATTTGTCGACGAGCGTAAACGAGCCAGAATGCGCGTATCCACCTTCCGCTTCATCGTCTCTTCCCGCAAAGGTTAAAAAGTTTTCGATTCCTAATCGGTGTGTTTCTGCTTCGTTTCCAGTGAGGAAGTCCCAGTTATTCGCCGTAATTCCATGATCGCTTTTGTATTTCGCTAAAACGGATGGAACATCGTTTTTTGGGTTGATGCTGAATGATAGAAATTGAATGTGTTTTTGAAATTTTTGGGTCTCTTTATTCAATTTATTGAATTGTACATTCATAATTGGACAAATTGTTGGACAAGTAGCAAAGAAAAATTCTACAACCCAAACCCGGTTTTTGTATGTTTTATTGGTGACGGGAAGGCTATCTTGATTTAAAAAGAAGAAAGCAGGAATTGTTGGATAAATGGTATCTGCCACTTCTTTACCATCTACCGTTTTATACAAGATATCTGCATTTCCAAGTATTGGAAGTTTAGGCGGGGTTTCGTCGCTACAAGAAAAAAGCAGCGAAAAAAGCACAAAAAGTAAAGATAGTTTAGCCATTTTTTGCCCGTTCTTTATCGTATTGCTTTTGAAGCAGGGCAAGGTGCTCTTTCATGCGGCGAATCATTCCCTCTTCATCACCTTTTAAAACCATTCTGAGGTGATTTTGTTTATCGAGCAAGAGCATAAGTGAGGAATAACTTACACCGCCAAAGTATTCTTTTCCTCTTCTGTACAAACGTTGGTTATTGTGTTTGATATCGTAAACTTTCGCCGGATCACCTTTTGCGACAATCCATAAGGATGGATCATAGTCCTCTACGTCGTCTTGGAGCATTTCTCTAATGGTTTGAATTTGTTCGTCGCTTGCTGGACGTCCAAACTCATCCGTAGCAAAAGAAATCAGGCGAACTTGTTTCAGCTTTTTGCGTTTGTTTTTACGAATGTGCTGAAATAAAATTTGATTGAAGTGCCATAGAGAGATACCGCATTCTTTGGGGCACGTCGTTTGAATGGTGGAAATGACCACTAGATCGCCTTTGTAATCACTTAGTTTCTTTGTTTGGTAAGCCCCACTTTCATAGACTTGAAACGCAGGCGATTTTACCAATCCGTAGTCATCTAGTTTTTTGAACCGATGCTCACAGCGACGCGTCGAAATAAGAATTAGGAAAAGCGCTGGACCAAAGACCAACAACAAAGCTAGAATCGATTTAGCACGACTTCTGGGTTGCTGGGTTTGTGGCATTTATTAAAATCCGAAAGATTTCAAAGCAGAAGAAACTTCAGTAGCCTCCCATAATCCAATAAAGATTAAGTAAGCGATGAAGATTGCATATGGAATCAAAATAACGTTTCTAAGCGTTTTTTTCTCATCACCTAGGTGCATGAAAACCATTACAATGTATGCGGCTTTAACAAGCGTCATAATGATGAAGGACCATTTTACAAATGCCCATGCATCGCTACTTTGTTTGATAAGTGCACCTAAAAATACTTCAACTGTTGTGATTGCTGTAAGCAATATAGTAACTTGAATAATTTTTTTACGAATAGACTTTCCTGTAGCCTCGTCGTGGTGATTGTGTAATGAATATTCAATTAAATCATCTCTTTCCATGAGAATATATT
>JBEDCT010000132.1:0-4106 GCA_041176665.1 Bacteroidota bacterium
GGATAAAGAAATAACACCGAATAACGAAGTATTGATTAAGGATAAACGAAAAAGAAAATCTGTTAACATTTAGTTAAATAAAAATCGGACAAATGAATCCTACGTAAGTTTGATTTATAAAATTAATCGACCATGAAAAAACTATTTTTATCTTTTGGAATTATGTTCATCGCAGTATTGGGAATGAACACAGTAAACGCACAAATTGAAAAAGGTGCAAAAATCGAATTCAGTAAAGAAACACACGATTATGGAAACATCAAATACGGTGGAGAACCATATTGTAATTTCGAATTCAAAAATACAGGAGACGAGCCATTAATCATTTCAAATGCAAAAGGATCTTGTGGATGTACAGTTCCTGAGTGGCCGAAAGACCCAATTGCACCAGGAGCGAAAGGTGTTATTCGTGTGAAATACGATACAAACCGTCCAGGTCCAATCAACAAAAATGTAACCATCACTTCTAACGCTATTAATGAGCCGAACAAAGTGATTCGTATTAAAGGTGAAGTTGGTCCAGCTCCAGAAGTTGGAACTCCAGTTAACAACGCTGGTGCACCAATTAATAACTAAGATAATCCTCTTCAAAAGAAAAGCCGATCAATTGATCGGCTTTTTTTATGTTCTTACATTCGATTTTCCTTAAATCTCGTTAAAACTACTCACACATTTATCCCAAGATGGACTTGAACCGGGACGAACCAATTGCATCGTTTGATAGCCTATTTCATCTGCTGCAACCAATTCTTCACGGATATCGGACAAGAATAAAATCTGCTGAGGTTCCAGGTCCAGAATTTCAGCTATCGTTTTGTAGGTTTCTGCATCTCGTTTTGCTCCCGTGTTCGTGTCAAAGTAATTAGAAAGGTGCTTGGTTAAATCGCCGAAGCAACTATATTGAAAAAGTAATTTTTGTGCATTGATGGATCCAGAAGAAAAAATACCAATCTTCAATCCGTTGGCGCGCCATTTATTAAAACAAGTGGGAACATCGTCATATACGTGTCCTTTTATATCTCCATCCTCGTATGCTTTTTTCCATACGAAACCTTGCAAGGTTTTAAGCGGAGTAACTTTTCTGTCTTCACGGCTCCATTGATCTAAGTAGGCAATGACTTCCTCTGTTGTGGTAATACTTTTTCCTTCTTCTTCTTTTACCAATTTAATCACTTGAGAAAACGATTCTTTCACTTCGCTAACCATCGCCATTTTAGGCAATTCTTGAATATGTTCTCTGAAATAAGGGAATAATTCATCTACCACGAAGGAAATGGAAGAGGTGGTTCCTTCGATATCACTTAATATGTACTTTACTTGACTATCCACGTTTTGGGAAATTAAAATCTTTAAATTGTTGCTCTAAGCCAGATTCCGTATATTCTGGAATCCAACCAGACATGTCTATAAATATGCGAATAGCTTTAACAAATGGCTGCGTTTCACCAGCATCGAACCAATGTTTTGTCCCAGCTGGAACGGAGATTAAGTCACCGCGTTCGCAGAGTAAATTGAACACCTCCTCATTTTCCAAATGAAACCAAAATAGCCCTTGTCCATCGACGAAAAACCGTATTTCATCTTCTGAATGCGTATGTTCGGCCAAAAACTTAGCGCGTATCGCTTCATAATTTTCGGTTAATGAATGAATGGAGATGACATCTGCCGTTTCATATCCACCATTCTTCATAAATGGATTCAAATCCGTTGCGTATGCAGCTAAAATTTCATCTGTGCTTGCTGTATCATCAAAATGTACGGCACACGTCCATTGGTCGAAGAAAATTCCTCTTTGGTTCATGAAGGACCTTATTTCCTGAGGGTCCGTCAATTGTACTTGTTGGTTTGGGATAGATAAAATGGCCATAACTACTGAACTAATTCACATTCACAAAGGTAATCCAAGGTTTCCAAATGTCGTTTGGCAGCGAAAAGATTTTCTCCCCAAGCATACGTTCCATGTTGTCGAATAATGAAGCAATGCTGTTGAATTTCCGATTGACGTTCCGTTATAACTTGCTCAAAATGACTCATATCTTGCGCATTATCAAAAATGGGAATTTCGATGCGGCAATCATGCGTTTTGACACCTGCGAATCCTTTTTGAAGTTCATAGTTTTCGACAGTGAAAAACCGGTCGTTCTTCTTCGAAATCAATACTGGATTTTTTGAATGACTATGTAAAATGACTTGAGCATCCGGGAACATACGATAAATCAGTACATGGATCATTGTTTCATCGGAAGGTTTGATCCCTTCGAATGGTGCTTGAACCGAGCCATTTTCATCAATTGAGATAAAATCATCCGCACAAAACGTTGATTTATCCACACCAGAGCGAGAAACCCAAATTTGACCATTTTCCTTAAACGAATAATTGGTAGATGTTGCTGGTGACCATCCTTTTTGGTGGTAAGCTCGAATTGTTTCCGCTAAGCTAACTTTCATTTGATTCATCTTATATAAACGAAGAAAAACGCACCAATCGATGCGTTTTTCGTTGTTTGAAATTTCATATCATTATTTCGCCAACAGTTCTTTTACTAAGGAAGCGATTAATTTTCCATCCGCTTTTCCAGCCAATTTACCGCTTAACACACCCATTACTTTACCCATGTCCTGAGGTCCGGATGCGCCTACAACTTCGATTGCCGCGACTACTTCTGCTTTCACTTCTTCCTCGCTCATCATTTTCGGCAAGTAAGCTTCTATAATCTTCGCTTGAAAAAGTTCATCATCTGCCAAATCTTGACGATTTTGGGCAATATATAACTCATAGGTTTCCATTCGTTGCTTGTGCAACTTCATGCAAATTTTTATTCCCGCTTCCTCACTTACCTCACCATTACCGGAAGTAGCTTCTAGTAATAGTTTCGATTTAATATCTCTCAAAGCAGCTAACTTTTCTTTCTCTCTAGCTAACATTGCTTTTTTGATATCCTCATTAATCAGTTCAGTAAATCCCATTAGTCTACGTTATCGTGTAAGAAATTATTCGTTCTTAATCCAACTCTACCCTCTTCATCTTGAGACAAACCAAAGCGTGAAAATCGTTCTTCTGTACTAGGTGTAGATTGTTGGATACTTATATTGCGGCGAACAAAAGCGGGCTCATTTTCGAATTCCACAATTCCTTCTGCTTTTTTCAATTTCGCTGTGTATTCTTGAATACGAGAAACTCGTTCTTGTGCTTTGCGTTGTTGTTCTTCAGGAGAAAGGATGCGTTTAGCAGGTTCGATACTCATGCGTTCCTCTGCATCATCTTCCAACATGTGGCGAACGATTGTTTCCGTTTCATTTACTTCAGAAACAGTTTGAATCGGTGCTTGGTATACGATTTCCTCTTCCATTGCAGATGAACTTGCATCCATCACATCCCAAGAAAATCCAGCGTTGTCCTCTAAACTATCTACTGATGCTTCCACGTCAAATGCCTGCATATCTGAAACCGAAGTTACCTCCTCGTTCAAATGATAGGAAAAGTTTTCACTTTCTGCCGGTTCTTCCAATTCAAAACGCGTTGTTTCAACGATTGGTGCTTCCACGTTATTTACCGGTGTCGACACTGGCATTGATACTGGAGCATGACTTACAATCGTTTCTTCTGCTTTTAAAAATGGCTCTTGGCTTATTTCACTCTGGATCGTTGTGTGTTGTACAGGAGATTCTAGTGGACTAACAATCTCTATTCTGTTTTCATCCTCCAGCGCGACGATCTTGCGCTCTGGAGCTCTCTCAAAACCCGTAATTGGGGAGGAAGAGAATCCTGTTGCGATTAATGTGATAGATATTTTATCACCTAAGGTTGCATCATAACCATGACCCCAAATGACATCAGCCGTAGCTCCGGCAGCATCTTGAATATAGTCTGTGATTTCTGTAATTTCATCCATCATCACTTCCTGATCTCCATAAGTGATGTTCAATAACACATAGCTTGCGCCATTGATATCGTTGTCATTCAACAACGGAGAAGTCAATGCTTCTTTCACCGCAACCAATGCACGGTCTTCACCTGCTGCAACAGCACTACCCATAATGGCCTGACCACTATTACGCAATACCGTGTTCACATCGTTGAAATCCACGTTGATTGTTCCTGTTAC
>JBEDCT010000133.1:0-2762 GCA_041176665.1 Bacteroidota bacterium
GCCAATTTACGGGCGATTCAGGAGATGCTGGGACACGAATCCATCACCACGACCGAGATCTACACACACCTTGATCAACGCTTCTTGCGCGATGCGATTTTGTCGTTTCATCCACGAAATGCCAAAGGGTAATTCCAACAAAAAACAAAGCTCAAAAGTTTTTTTTGGGAATATTCGTAAAATCGTTTGTGGAATTTCAAAAGTTTGTTACCTTTGCATCCGCTTTTTTACATTTATAAGTAATTTTAAAGACATGTCAAGAGTTTGTCAATTAACAGGTAAGTCAGTAATGGTTGGGAACAATGTTTCTCACTCCAATCGTAAGACCAAACGTAGATTTTACCCGAATTTGGTTACCAAAAAGTTTTTTCTTCCAGAAGAAGAAGCTTACATCACATTAAAAATTTCAACTTCTGCACTTCGTACGATTAACAAGAAAGGTATTGCCGCTTGTATCAAAGAAGCTCGTCAGAAAGGTTTTTTAAAATAAAACTGTTGCGAAACAGATAAAAGAAGAAGAAAATGGCTAAGAAGAGTAAAGGTAACCGCATCCAAGTGATTTTAGAGTGCACAGAGCACAAAGATTCTGGAATGGCTGGTACGTCGCGTTACATCACGACGAAAAACCGTAAAAACACACCGGATCGCATGGAGATTAAGAAATTCAATCCGATCTTAAAGAGAATGACTGTTCATAAAGAAATTAAATAACTAGGACATGGCAAAGAAAGTTGTAGCTTCCCTACAGAAAGGTGGAGGTAAAGAACATACGAAAGTGATTAAAATGGTAAAATCCGATAAATCGAATTCTTACACATTTAAAGAGGAAATCGTTTTAAACGATAAAGTGAAAGAATGGTTCGCTAAGAGCTAATCCTCAAAAAACCTTGTAAAAAGCTTCCAGTTCAGGGAGCTTTTTTTTTATCTTTAAACTATGGGACTATTTGATTTTTTCTCGAAATCTAAAAAAGAAACACTAGATCAAGGACTAGAGAAGACAAAACAATCGTTTTTCTCGAAAATTGCACGTGTCCTAGTTGGTAAATCACACGTTGACGAGGAAGTACTCGATGATTTAGAAGAAATGCTCATCACTTCGGATGTGGGTGTGGAAACAACCTTGAAAATCATTGAACGCATCCAAGCGAGAGTGTCCAAAGACAAGGTCATGGGATCCGACGAATTAAACCGTGTCCTAAGAGAAGAAATCATTGCCTTATTAGAAGAAAATAATTCCAACCAAAACGGGAACCTAGAAATAGAAAAACCTGCGGATGGAAATCCATACGTGATCATGGTCGTGGGTGTTAACGGCGTTGGTAAAACCACCACCATTGGAAAACTTGCACACCAATTCAAAGCTTCTGGACTAAAAGTCGTACTTGGTGCAGCGGATACCTTCCGTGCAGCAGCTGTGGAACAATTGATTATTTGGTCCAAACGCGTCGATGTGCCGATTGTTCAGCAAGGAATGGGCGCTGATCCAGCTAGCGTGGCGTTCGACACCTTACAGTCCGCTAAATCGCAAGGAGCAGACGTTGTCATCATCGACACAGCCGGAAGACTGCACAACAAAGTGAATTTAATGGCCGAATTGACGAAAATCAAACGTGTGATGGAAAAAATCATTCCTGGTGCACCACATGAGATTTTGTTGGTCCTAGATGGTTCCACCGGACAAAACGCCTTCGAACAAGCGAAACAATTTTCACAAGCAACCGACATCAATGCCCTAGCGGTGACAAAATTAGACGGGACAGCAAAAGGCGGAGTGATCATCGGAATCTCCGATCAAATGAAAATTCCAGTAAAATACATTGGAATTGGTGAGAAAATGGAGGACCTACAATTGTTCGATCGCAAGTTATTTGTCGAGTCGTTATTCTCTGAATAACATCAACTTTATTTTATTGGTTCATGGACTGCAATCCAACGTAGTCTGCGTACAATCCTTTCAACTCCATCAAGGACTGATGTGTTCCGGATTCCTCGATGATTCCTCCTTGCAACACAAGGATTTGATCTGCGTTGCGAATAGTCGATAAACGGTGAGCAATCACAACGGATGTTCTTCCTTTCATCAATTTATCTAACGCATCTTGCACCAAACGTTCGGACTCGGAGTCCAAAGCGGAAGTCGCCTCGTCCAAAATCAAGATCGTTGGATTTTTCAAAATCGCTCGCGCAATCGCAATGCGTTGTTTTTGTCCACCCGAAAGCTGAATTCCCCTATCCCCTACTTCTGTTTCCAGTTTATTCGGGAAGGTATCGATAAACTCCCATGCGTTGGCTTGTTTAGCTGCTTCGATGACTTCTTCCTCTGTCGCATTTGGATTACCAAATAAGATATTCTCGCGGATGCTACCAGAGAACAAAATCACTTCTTGTGGAACAATCGCCATTTGATCGCGGAGCGCATTTAACTCCATGTCTTTTGCCGGAATTTCATCAAAGCTAATACTTCCCTCACTCAAGGTGTAGAACTGCAGCAATAAGTTTGAAATCGTTGATTTTCCGGATCCACTTTGTCCAACCAAAGCCAAAGTCTGATTTTCTTTCACCTCAAAAGAGATGCCTTTCAATACTTCGATATCGCTGCGTTGTGGATACGAGAAATGAACGTTTTCCACCTGAATGCGTCCACTTAATTTGTCTGTGCGCGTTCCTTTATTCGTTTGCACTTCCGTTTCTTGGTGAATGATGTCCATGAGGTTCTCCGTCGCACCAATCGCTTTTTGAACGCTTGCGTACAAATCCGGCAG
>JBEDCT010000134.1:0-10981 GCA_041176665.1 Bacteroidota bacterium
TTAAAGGCATCGAACCATGAATGCTTTGAACACCGAGCTTCATCAATCTGTGATGAAAAACGGTGATGTCACTAAATCCAATTAGCCAACGTGGTTCCCGCAACATATTAGCCCAATTAATGTCATCAACGATGCGTACACAACCATATCCTCCTCGAGCACATAAAATAGCTTTGACTTCCGGGTGGTCAATTCCAAATTGCATGTCGGAAGCTCTTTCTTCATCTGTTCCGGAAAAATACCGATGAACACCTAAACAATGCTCACTTAACAAAACACGAAATCCGTATGATTCGAGAAAAGATTTAGTATAGAACACAGATACCGCATCCGTGGCTTTTGCAGGAGCGGTGATGTAAATTAAGTCACCTTTCGATAAGTTTGGCGGTGTAATCATCACGAATTCTTTTGTTGCATATAAGCGGCCGCTATCAGCAGGTCACTATTCGTTGTAATTTTAATGTTCTCTTCATTACTTTCCACTAGAAATGGTTCGATTCCTAGGGATTCAACCACACTCGCATCATCGGTCATTCCTGAATGATAGTCCGTTTGATAAGCTTTTTTAAGGATTTCTGCGTCAAAACACTGAGGTGTATGTACGAGCTTAAATTCACTTCGATTGACCATTTTTGACCCACTTGAATCAATAGAGCGTAAGGAATCTTTCAGCTCTAATACTGGAACGACACTTTTATGTTTTGTCAGTGCTGTTAAACAACGTTGGATGGTTTCATGACTTACTAACGGACGAACGCCATCATGAACCATAATAAAATCTCCAGTGCAATGACTCAATGCTAATTGAATAGAGTGAAAGCGTTCTTGACCGCCGGCACTGACCCGATGAGGAATGATACAATGACAGGTATTTAGTAAGTCGGTCCAATATGAAATCCACTCAGTTGGCAAAGTGATGATGATTTCCAAAGTTGGATCAAATGAATGGAATTTTTCCAAACAGTGAAGTAAAATGGGTTTGCCTTGAATTTCTAAAAATTGCTTGGGTAAATCAGCCCCCATTCGCTTTCCTATTCCACCAGCAGTAATGATGACAGATGCTTTCATAACCCTTCAAAATTACACATTGCGAAGGAATTAATAAGAAAGAATTTTCAATCTTTGAGGAATTATGGAGATTTCGAAGTACTTCCCACGAATAAGGTTAAAAATATAACTCACTTACGAATCGATGTAAAAAACTAAAAAATCAAATGATTACCTTTGCAGGATGATTATTGGCGCAGATTATGAGAAGTTGATTTGGAAATTTGGTGATTTCACGTTGATGGAACCAAATACCCTGATTACAGATACTCTCATGTCTGCTATTTGTTTCTACCTTACTTTAAAACTTTGGAAAGAACATCCTCGCAATCCATTTATCAATTGGTTTATGGCTTTTTTCTTGATGCTGGGTATTAGCACATTTGTTGGAGGCCTTGGTCATGCGTTTTATTTTTATTGGGGAACGATTGGTAAAATACCAGGATGGATAACGGCTATTTTTGCCGTTTTCTTTATCGAGCAGGCAATGATATCATTCGTTTACAATAAAACCCTTCAAAAAATATATAAAGGGATGTCAACGCTTAAAATGCTTGTTGTTCTTGGTGTTTTTCTGCGGATTTGTCTAAATAGTCAAGTGATTGAAAAACCAGAATTGGGATTTTTACCCATCGCAATCAATACCATTCTAGGAACGATTTTAAGTGCCGGGATATTAGGAGTTGTATTTTACAGGAAACATCAGGCACCTTTTCATTATTTTTCGTTCGGTGTACTTGCGATGTTGCCGGCGGCATTTATTTTTCTCATGAAAATAAATATACATCCATGGATGGATAAAAACGATGTTTCACACATACTTTTATCTATTGGGAATGTTTTCTTTTATATAGGGATTATAAAAGTAACGCCAGAATTAGCATCGAAATTTAATACTGAATTCGAAGAGTAGAATACTTGGAAATCGTTTTTCCTTCCTTCGTTTTACCTGTTAAATAATAAACGTAATTTCCTGGTAAACAAAGTTCGCCATCAGGTTTTTTCCCATTCCATGATTCCGATGGATCACTACTTTGAAACACAATGTGATTTGTTAAATCAAGGATCACCAAACTAAAATCTTGGAATTGATATTCCGTTAAGTCGATATTAAACACATCGTTCTGTCCATCTCCATTTGGCGTAAAAATGTTTGGTAAACGAATCTTTTGTTCTTGAGATATAGAAATAGGAGCTTCGCTGGACTCAAGTGTATTGATGACGTTTGGAGTAGTAGGAATGATCGATGTTTGATTAGGATTCGAACGAACTATTTCAGTTGGCTTAATTGGTAGTGTGGTTAACGTTTCTCGTTCTGTTGGGAACGTAATTCCTGGGCCAAAACTTGGACCTTCATTAACTAAACTTTCCAAAGGAATCGGAGAGGGGTTCAGATGGAATTCTGTTTTTATTTTGTTATTCGAAGTTTCTGGGATTTTTGTTGTCGTCGTCTCTGTTTTTTCGATTGGACGTTTAGCAGTGTTTATTGGTTTTTTTGTTGAAGTGGATGCCGGTTGATTCATAAACCAAACACTTCCAATAACCGCAGCGGCGCTTAATCCACCAATGATTGACTTTGTTAAAAGGGATAAACCACTGCTAACTATAGCCGAGCCAGATGAAATAGAAGATGAAACGGAAGCCCATAATTCTGGACTTACTGGCGACTGGTGTTGTGCCAATTTCTCTTGAAACAATTCTTTTATGAAATCTTTTTCTTCCATTTTATCTTTTTTCTATACGGTCTTTCAAGTATGCCCTTGCTCTCAAATATTGTGATTTTGAGGTGCTTTCTGTAATTCCTAATGCTGTCGCAATTTCTTGATGTGAATATCCTTCGATGGCAAACATATTGAAAACAACACGGTAGCCATCAGGCATAGATTGTACCAATTTCATCAAATCATCCGCCATTAATTTCTCGACAATGAATTCATGTTGTTCAATGCGGTAGGAGACTTCTTCAACTTGAATTTCTTTGAGCAATTTTTTATCCTTTCGCAATTGATCTAGGCAGGTGTTGACAACGATTCTTCTAATCCACCCTTCAAAAACTCCTTCAAATTTATATTCGGGGAGTTTGGAATAGACCTTAACTAAAGCATCTTGAAGCACATCCTCTGCACGCATTTTGTCTTTCAAATAACGCAGACAAACAGAAAACATTTTAGGGGCAAACATGTCAAACAACGCTTTTTGAGCTTTTGGATTCCCTTCAATACACTGTTTAATTAATGCAATTTCCTCCATGCTCGTTTTGTTTGACTGCGTTTCTTTCGAAAAAGTTGCACGCCACATTAAAATTCTTACGAATTAACGTATTTTCGTTTGCTTAAACAAATGAATATGAAATCCTTTTTAACTATAAATTTCATCTTGATGTCACTCTTTTCATTCGCTAACACAAAAATGAAAACAGGAATGTGGCAGGGAGAATTAGCCATGAATGATCGTCTTTCCATCCCATTTCAGTTGAAAGTTGAAAAGGAAGGTAAAAGGATTTATGTGGTGAACGATTTAGAAGAAATCTTGATGGTTTCACGTACGAAAAAGGATAGTATTTATTTACACTTTCCTATTCAAGACGCTGAGGTCATTTTTCAAGTAGATGAAAATGGTCAGACGGCGCGAGGATATTGGATCAATTACAATAAAAAAGTGCAACAAAGGATTCCATTAACACTAGCATGGAATGTTGCCCTTAGATTCCCAAATATGCATCTAACAAAACCGATAGAATCATTATTTAATGGCACATGGGAAGTGACTTTTCAGCCTGGAACGAATGATGAAGAGAAGGCAATTGGAATTTTTAAAGCGGGGAAGGACACCGAAATCTCAGGAACGTTTTTAACAGAGACGGGAGATTATCGCTTTTTAGCTGGCAATAGATCTGGGTTGAATTTTTCCATGTCTACCTTTAACGGTTCTTGGGCCATGTTATTCGATGCAGAATTACAATCAGATACGTTAAGAGGAAAATTTTACAGTGGTATTTCTTATGTTACAGATTGGATAGCGGTACGTAATCCAGAAGCGAAATTGAGAAATGAAGCTTCTTTAACGTATGTGGTAAATGACCAAAAAGTCCACACTGCTGAAATGACTCAATTGAACGGAAAGGCTTTTTCTCTCAAACCTTTTGAAGGAAAAGTAACGGTATTCCAAATCATGGGTACGTGGTGTCCGAATTGTCTGGATGAGGTTCAATTCATGAATAAGTTACATGAAAGTTACGGGCAATATGGACTAGAAATCATCGCGTTGGCCTATGAAGTGGGAACCGATGAAAAACAAACGCGTAAAAAACTAAAAGTTTTCAAGAAAAAAATCGGAATGGAATACGATTTAGTGCTTGCTGGAAAGTCGTCGAAAGAAGTGGCTTCGGCCCAATTTCCTATGTTAAACGGGATTATGAGTTTTCCAACAACCATCATCATTGGAAAGGATGGAAAAGTACTTCATGTCCACACTGGATACAGTGGTCCCGCAACAGGAATTGCTCACAAAGAACTTACCGATAAAATTCAATATGAAGTTGAAATGGCATTAGACTTATTAAAATAAAGTTGCGTTCAACAAAAAAGGGCTGTGAAAACAGCCCTTTTTTTATTTCTTATCATTCTTATTAATCTCTAATCAAGAACTGGTATTTATCGATGTTTTTCAAGGCAATACTTGTTCCCCTTGCTACAGCGCGAAGTGGATCGTCTGCAATATGCACTGGTAATTTTGTTTTAGCAGAAATTCGCTTGTCCAATCCGCGTAACATGGAACCACCACCCGCTAAATAGATTCCTGTTTTGTAGATATCAGCAGAAAGCTCAGGTGGAGTTAACTCCAGTGCGCTTAATATGGCTTCTTCAATTTTAGAAATGGTTTTATCTAATGCATGAGCAATTTCAACATATGAAACCAAAATTTCTTTTGGAATACCCGTCATCAAATCACGTCCTCTTACAGCAAAGTCTGGTGGTGGATTATCAAGTTCAGGTAAAGCAGCTCCTACTTCAATTTTTATTTGCTCTGCTGTACGTTCACCAACAAGAATGTTGTGTTGACGACGCATGTATTCTTCAATATCACTTGTAAAGTCGTCACCAGCAATTCGGATGGACTTGTCACAAACAATCCCTCCTAACGCAATGACAGCGATTTCGGATGTACCACCACCGATATCGATGATCATATTTCCCATTGGTTCTTCCACGTCGATTCCGATACCAATTGCTGCTGCCATAGGCTCGTGAATTAAATATACCTCTTTTGCTCCAGCGTGTTCTGCCGAGTCACGAACGGCACGTTTTTCAACTTCTGTAATTCCTGAAGGAATACAAATCACCATGCGTAAAGTTGGATTGAAAAGGCTTTTCCCGGGATTGATCATTTTAATCATCCCTCTAATCATCTGTTCAGCACTTTGGAAATCGGCAATCACACCATCTTTCAAAGGACGCACAGTTTCGATTAACTTGTGAGTCTTTCCGTGCATCTGTTGTGCCTTTCGTCCAATAGCAACTACCTTGCCTGTTTGAATGTCTTTAGCTACAATAGACGGCTCGTCAACAACCACTTTGTCATTCCAGATGATAAGTGTGTTTGCTGTCCCTAAGTCAATCGCAATTTCTTGCGTTAAAAAACTAAAAAATTTCATGTTGAGTCCAACTAGTGATTAAGTTGTTCCTTTTTCGAGATATTCGGAGAAAAGGTTACAATTTAATGTAAATATATGCAAACTTAGTGTTTAAAGTGGCGTACTCCTGTAAATACCATACGCATTCCGTGTTTATTGCAATATTCAATGGATAGATCATCTTTAATGGATCCTCCTGGTTGAATGACCGCATCAATTCCTTCCAAATGTGCGATTTCTACACAGTCCGGGAATGGGAAAAAGGCATCACTCGCCATGGCTGCACCTTTTAAATCGAAGCCAAACGTTTTTGCTTTGTGAATAGCCTGATTTAATGCATCCACACGGGAAGTTTGACCAGTACCACTTGCTAATAATTGACCGTTTTTCGCCAATATTATCGTATTCGACTTAGTGTGTTTTACTAATTTATTGGCAAACAATAGATCTGCGATTTCTTGTTCACTTGGTGCATTTGTTGTCTTCACAACTAAATCTTCTTTTGTCTCTGATTTTGCATCCCTGTCTTGAACAAGAACTCCGTTCAAAATAGAACGAACTTGTTGTTGTGGTAAAGCTGTTTCTTTTTGTACAAGAATGATTCGGTTCTTTTTACTTTTTAATAATTCCAAAGCATCCGCATCATAACTAGGTGCAATTAACACCTCGCAAAACAACTCATTGATGAGAGTAGCCGTTGGCATATCAATGGCTTGATTAGAAATCAAAATTCCACCAAAGGCGCTAACTGGATCGGCTGCTAATGCAACTTCGTAGGCTTCTTTCAGCGTTGGACGTGTGGCAATACCACAAGCGTTATTGTGTTTCAATATGCCAAATGTAGGACCATCGTGTTTAAATTCCTGCAATAAATTAACAGCCGCATCAACATCCAAAAGGTTGTTGTAAGAAAGTTCTTTGCCATGTAATTTATCAAACAAGGCAGCTAAATCGCCGAAAAATTGTCCTTTTTGATGTGGATTTTCTCCATAACGAAGGGCCTCACTTGTCTCCACGCTTATTTTCAAGTATGGACCATCATTTTGAACAAAATATTGGTGAATCAAGGTGTCGTAATGAGAAGAGACATGAAATGCTTCTCCTGCAAAATGCTGCCTTTGTGTAAGATTTGTAGCCCCATTTTGCGAACGAATGATAGCTAAAAAGGATGCGTAATGCTTAACTGAGGGAATAATGACAACATCTTGGAAATTTTTCGCAGCAGCACGGATTAACGAAATTCCACCAATATCTATCTTTTCAATGATATCCTCGGCGCTTGCCCCAGATGCTAGTGTTTCTTCGAAAGGGTATAAGTCTACAATGACTAAATCGATGGATGGAATGCCATGTTTAGCAATCGCATCTTGATCCTCTTGCAAAGCACGACGATTTAAAATTCCACCAAATACAGTTGGGTGTAAGGTTTTTACTCGTCCTCCCAAGATTTCTGGGAATCCAGTAAGATCTTCAACGGCAACTACAGGAACTCCTAAGTTTTGAATAAAGGCTAATGTCCCTCCAGTTGAGTATATCGTTACTTGATGTTTGTGTAATTCACGAACAATTTCGTCTAGTCCATCTTTGTAATAGACTGAAATTAAGGCGCTTTTGATGTTTTTTAAATCTGTCATGAGGTGTAAAAAGAAAGCGCAAAATTAGTGTATTTTTTTCGATAAACGGGGTTAATCTAAAGTTCATTTTAGCTTTCCTTAAAAATATTTGAGATAAAAAAACCCCGCTAAGCGGGGTTTCATATCTAAAATATTTTCGTTCTGTCTATAACCGACTAACGTCGCTTCTATCCAGAACACATTTAGCGAGTCAAGCTCGTGAATTTTCGTTCTGTCTATAACCAACTAACGTTGCTTCTATCCAGAACACATTTCACAATTATCTGGGTTGTCAAGAGAACATGCAATTGCCTCCGCTGCTGCTTCCAAAGATTTTGCAGTTGGTTCTTCCACTACTGTTTTTTCTACAGTAAACTTAATCGCATCTGTTGCTGCTTTTGTACGTAGGTAGTACATTCCAGTCTTCAATCCTTTTTCCCAACCGTAGAAATGCATAGAGGTTAACTTTCCAAAGTTTGCATTTTCCATGAAGATGTTCAAGGATTGACTTTGACAAATATAAGCTCCACGATCAGCTGCTTGATCAATAATAGCTTTTTGAGAAATTTCCCAAGCTGTTTTGTAAAGATCTTTTAATCGTTGTGGAACTTCATTAATATTTTGAACAGATCCATTCGCCGTCATGATCTTCTGACGCATGTCTTTTGTCCATAGTCCTTCACGAACTAAGTCCTTCAATAAATGCTTATTCACAATGATGAATTCACCAGAAAGTACACGGCGGGTGTAAATGTTCGACGTATATGGCTCAAAACATTCGTTGTTTCCTAGTATTTGTGCAGTGGAAGCTGTTGGCATTGGTGCTAACAACAAGGAGTTGCGTACACCATGTTTTTTAACTTCTTCTTTCAAGATATCCCATTCCCAACGATTCGATGGTGTAACTCCCCACATATCAAATTGGAAGATACCTTTTGACACAGGAGAACCTTTGATTGTTTCATAAGGCCCTTCAACTTTCGCAAGGTCTTTTGAAGCGGACATGGATGCGAAATAAATAGTTTCAAATACTTCACGGTTTAATGCACGAGCTTCATCAGATTCAAAAGGAAGTCCCATCATAATGTAAGTATCTGCCAATCCTTGAACACCAAGTCCGATTGGACGGTGGCGAAGGTTAGAGTTTTTCGCTTCTACAACTGGATAGAAGTTTTCATCGATGATACGGTTCAGATTCAACGTAGCTTGATACGTTACTTCGAATAATTTGTCGTGGTCAAATTTACCATCTTCCGTCACGTATTTCGGAAGTGCTAGAGAAGCCAGATTACAAACAGCAACCTCATCAGGTGCTGTATATTCAATAATCTCTGTACAAAGATTAGATGATTTAATTGTCCCTAAATTTTGTTGGTTAGATTTAGCATTCGCTGCATCTTTATACAACATATAAGGAGTTCCTGTTTCAATTTGCGATTCAAGAATTTTGAACCAAAGATCTTGAGCTTTGATTGTTTTTCTTCCTTTTCCTTCTTTTTCGTATTTCGTGTACAATGCTTCAAACTCAGCGCTGTGCGTGTCTGAAAGTCCTGGACATTCGTGTGGACACATCAAGGTCCATTCTCCGTTTTCTTTCACACGTTTCATGAATAAATCAGGAATCCAAAGTGCGTAGAATAAATCTCGTGCACGTTGTTCTTCTTTTCCGTGATTCTTTTTCAAATCAAGGAAGTCAAACACATCTGCATGCCAAGGCTCGATATACATAGCGAAGGATCCTTTTCTTTTTCCACCACCTTGATCAACGTAGCGCGCTGTATCATTGAACACACGCAACATTGGTACAATTCCATTTGATGTTCCGTTTGTTCCTTTGATGTATGATCCCGTTGCGCGAATGTCGTGAAGTGCTAATCCAATTCCACCGGCAGATTGAGAAATTTGCGCACAAGACTTCAAGGTGTCGTAAATTCCTTCAATACTATCTGATTTCATCGTAAGTAAGAAGCACGATGACATTTGAGGCTTAGGAGTTCCTGCGTTGAACAAAGTTGGAGTCGCATGTGTGAACCAACCCTCTGACATCAAATTATATGTTTTGATGGCAGATGCAACGTCTTTCTTGTGAATACCAATAGCAACACGCATTAACATTTGTTGTGGACGCTCGGCAATTTTACCGTTCAAACGCATCAGGTAAGAACGAGACAATGTTTTAAAACCAAAATAATCGTATCGGAAGTCACGATCATAAATGATGCTAGAGTCAAACGCCTCTTTATTTTCTTGAATAATTGCGTAAACGTCGTCAGCAACTAGCGATGCGTTTTGTCCTGTTTTAGGATCGATATAGTGATGTAAGTCATCTATTACCTCAGAAAACGTTTTTTTCGTTTCCTTGTGTAAGTTGGACACAGCAATACGGGAAGCTAACAACGCGTAATCTGGGTGATCGATTGTTTTTGCTGCGGCTACCTCTGCTGCAAGATTATCCAAATCAGATGTGGATACTCCATCATAGATTCCTTCGATCACCTTCATAGCAACTGCTTCTGGCGACACCAAAGGGTCTAATCCGTAACACATTTTAATAATTCTCGCTGTGATTTTATCAAACTTCACAGTTTCTTTTCTTCCGTCTCTTTTTCCTACGTACATCCTTGATCTTGCAATTAAATAATTAAAATTCTTCGTTCATGCTGAATTCTTTGTTCGCATCGCCTGACAACACTCCAGCTTTTTGGTATTCACCAACACGTTTTTCAAAGAAATTTGTTTTTCCTTGAATGGAAATCATTTCCATAAAGTCAAACGGATTTGATGTGTTGTATACACGTTCGTTACCCAATTCAACTAACAAACGATCCGCAACAAATTCAATATACTGTTGCATTAGATCGCTGTTCATCCCAATAAGTTTTACTGGAATAGCATCTGTGACAAATTCTTTTTCAATTTCTACAGCGTTCATGATGATCTCACGCACTTTGTCTTTCGAAAGTTTGTTCACTAGGTGATTGTTGTACAACAAACAAGCGAAGTCACAATGTAATCCCTCATCACGTGAAATCAACTCATTGGAAAAGGATAGTCCTGGCATTAATCCACGTTTTTTCAACCAAAAAATCGAGCAAAATGACCCAGAAAAGAAAATACCCTCAACAGCTGCGAAAGCAACTAAACGTTCAGCAAAATCTCCTTTGTCGATCCATCGCAATGCCCATTCTGCTTTTTTCTTTACGCAATCAAGTGTATCGATTGCATTGAACAAATGTGTTTTTTCTGCAGAATCCTTGATGTATGTGTCAATCAAAAGCGAATACGTTTCTGAGTGGATATTCTCCATCGCAACTTGATTCCCGTAAAAGAATTTCGCCTCTGTGTATTGTACTTCAGATAAAAAGTTTTCTGCAAGGTTCTCATTTACGATTCCGTCAGAAGCTGCGAAGAAAGCAAGGATGTGTTTGATGAAATGACGTTCGTCATCATTTAATTTATTCTCCCAGTCAATTTGATCTGGTGATAAATCAATTTCCTCTGCCGTCCAAAAACTAGCCTCTGCTTTTTTGTAAAAACTCCAAATGTCATCGTGTTGAATTGGGAATAATACAAAACGGCTTTTGTTTTCTTCAAGAATCGGTTCGCGTAAAGATGTTGTCATAAGCTGTGAAATAATTTTTTTAAACTAAAAAGGACATAGAAATACATTAATCCTAAACCCCAATAT
>JBEDCT010000135.1:0-10984 GCA_041176665.1 Bacteroidota bacterium
AAACCATATTTCTAGCCCTGATTACGCCGATTCTTTGGTGCTGTGATCCTGACGATCCACAACCAGTTGATCCTGTTACGGAATCCGTGAAGGTTACCATTAATCCGACATACGGAGCTCAAACTTTTTATATGGATTCCGTGTATACGACAGCTGAAGGATATAAAGTCAAATTCACTGAATTGACCTGTTATTTCACGTTGCTGAAAAATGGAACGAATCAATTAATTGAAGCGGCTTTATTCAACTACCGTGAAACAGGATCCTTATTGACTTCACGTGCTGCGAATCACTTGAACTTCTCTAACCTTTCTGGAAACGTTGGTGTGGACTCTAGTTTAAATCACTTAGACCCTTCTGCTTTTCCTAACGACAGTCCATTAAACATTAGCAATGCTGGTCCAATGCACTGGGGATGGAATCCTGGCTACATCTTCATGAATATTGAAGGAAAAGTAGACACCATCATCGATGCAACAAACAATTTAGATTTAAGCTTCAGTTTCCATGTCGGAACTGACAATTATCTTCAGTCTTTCAACTTTGAAAATGTTCAATGGCAAGACAAAGGAAATAAAGTTTGGGAATTACCGTTGAAATTAGATTTAGCATATTTCTTAACGAATCAAACGAGTTCCATCAACTTGAAAAACGAATTCCTCACGCACACTGGGGCTGGACAAGAAACGCTGACCCAAAAAGTCATTCAGAATTTTAAAAATGCGTTAACACTCTATTAATGAAATTGATTGGGCTTCTTTCTTGTTTACTGATCCTAGTTGCTTGTCGCAAAGACAAAGCAGATTATACGCCAACACCTTATCAATTAAAAATTCCATCGCATTTTCCCGATATGATTATCCCTGCTGATAATCCCATGACGGTAGAAGGAGTTGAACTTGGACGCTTTCTTTTTTACGAAAAGCAACTAAGTGGGGATAATACCATGAACTGTGCATCTTGTCACATGCCTCAAAATTCCTTTTCGGATAATAACAAATATTCTGTTGGAATTGATGGTGTTTTTGGGAATCGTCAATCTATGGCATTAATTAACATTGGGTGGGAGAACTTCTTTTTTTGGGACGGCAGGGAAACGACCTTGGAATCTCAAATCATTGAACCTGTATCAAATCCCATTGAAATGCATCAGTCTTGGAAAGATGCCATTAATAAACTAAATGCGGATGTAAAATACCGCAATCGCTTTTTCAAAGCATTCGGCGAGGAAGGCGTTGATTCGATAAAAGCAACCAAAGCTATCGCACAATTTATCCGTACCATGATTTCAAGTGAATCAAAATTTGATGTTATGTACAAGTTCGAGAACAATTTGGCCCTGAGCACGGCAGAACAAGCAATGCTGTCGAGCATTGATTTAGACGAGTGGGCTGGCTATGACCTTTTCAAAAGTTTAAATGGTGCAGATTGTTTTCATTGTCACAATGGTCCCTTGATGCGCGTTAAGAAATTTAGCAACAACGGACTCGATGCTACGTTTAGTGATTTAGGACGAGGTGGTGTCACTCAGAACCCTGAAGATTATGGGAAATTCAAAGTCACGACACTCAGAAACATTGCCTTAACTGCACCTTATATGCATGACGGGCGATTTAACACATTAGATGAAGTAATTGAACACTATTCTAGTGGGGTCCACATGAGTCCAACTATAGATCCACTCATCGAATTCGCCAATCAAGGAGGTGTTCAGTTAGATGCTCAAGAAAAATACTTGTTGAAGAAATTTTTACTTACCCTGAGCGACTACAATTTCATCAATAATCCATCATTTAAAGACCCGAATTAATGGGAGAAAATACAAGGCTAACCACTGAAGAAAAAGCCTTAAAAATCAACTTAACACCAGATATTTATGGGTGTTTTGCAGAGATCGGCGCTGGCCAAGAGGTCGCTGCGAACTTTTTCAAAGCTGGCGGTAGTTCGGGTACGATTGCTTACACACAGTCGGCATATGACATGAAAGTTTCGGATTCCATGTACGGTGAAACCGTCAGATATGTGTGTGAAGAACGACTTTCAACGATGTTGGAAACGGAGTTTTTACACCTACAAGACATACTTCCTGTCAAAAATCGAGAAGCACGTTTCTTTTCGTTTTGCAATACCGTAGAGTCCTTAAATTACCACAAAACAAATCAAGGACAAGGATGGGTTGGAATGCGTTTTCAATTGGGAATTGATACAAAACCGAACACGGTTATTTTGCACATCAAAATGCACGATAACAGTCACAAGGCGCAACAAGAAGCTTTAGGTATTCTCGGAGTTAATTTGATCTATGCCTGTTATTTTCAATCAACATCTATTGATGAATTCATTGATGGAATCGTCCAACGACTTCCAAGAGACCGAATGGAAATCGATATGTTGCGCATTTCAGGTCCAGACTTCGAGGAAATGGACAACCGCATCATCGCTTTGAACTTAGTTCGACGAGGAATCACCAATGCAACAATGTTTGATTTAGCTAAAAATGTCATGCAGCCTTCAACGGCGCTTTATAAAAAGAATATTTTGTTGATGCGTGGACGCTTCCGTCCGGTGACGAAAGTGCACATCGACATGATTGAAAAAGCGCGCAAAGAGTTTCTGAAAGAAAACCGAGTGAAGGAAGAGAATTTGGAAGTTGTTTTTGAATTGACATTGAAAGATTTAACTGCAGATGGAAAGATTTCTGACAAAGACTTCCTCGACCGAGCAGAACTTTTAGGTTCACTTGGCTACACTGTAATGGTTTCCAATTACTTGAAACATTACAAGATGCTAGAATATTTATCTGCCATCGCTAAAGGAAATCTCGTTGGCGTCATCATGGGTGTGTACAACTTGCATATCATTTTTGATGAGAAATATTACGATAATTTGCCCGGCGGATTATTAGAAGCATTTGGACGAGGATTTGGTCATAATGTCAAATTGTATGTGTATCCTGCGATCAATGTGGACAGTGGTGAATTATATGGATTGAATAACATCAAATTACCAGAGAACTTAATAGGACTGTTGACGTACATGCAAGCAAATGACAAGATTGCAGCAATTCCGGAATACAATGAGCGCTTGCTTCACATTCTTTCAGATGATGTTTTGAGTAAAATCAAAGCAGGAGCTGTGAGTTGGGAAGATGATGTTCCATACGAAGTCGCCCAAGCGATTAAGTTTTTTGAATTGTTTGGTTATCAGAAAAAAGTAGTCTTGAACTAATGCCGCATATTAAAAATGCCTTGATTCGCTTTCGTATCATCGATCGGATGCTGCGAAATAAGTACAAGCCATTTCCGAGCAAGCAACAGCTTCGAGCTGCATGCGAAGAATCACTTTACGGTACGGATGACGGGGACAATATTTGTGACTCAACCATTGAAAAGGACATGTTTAACATGAAAATGGAACATGATGCGCCTATTAAATACAGCAAACTTCACAAGGGTTATTTTTACGAGGATCCCAATTTTAGTATCAATGATATTCCTTTATCGGAAGACGAATTGAGTTCTATCAAATTTGCTATAAAAACCTTGCAGCAATTTAAGGAAGTTCCTTTTTTCCAACAATTCGGAAATGCCATTGACAAAATCGTAGATCGTGTTTCGATTGGAGGGAATCCTGAGGATGAGGATATTCAAAAATACGTGCAATTTGAGTCCGTAGTTTCCAGTGGTGGAAATGAATTTCTTCCACTTATTTTAGAGGCCATTCGCGGTAAAAAAATGCTCTGGTTTATTTATGCCAGTTTCGTTAAGGGAGTAGAAAAACCGAGGAAAGTTTCTCCGCTTTTTCTGAAGGAATACCGAAATCGTTGGTACCTCATCTGTTTTGATAAATTGAAAAACGACATCATAACGTACGCTCTTGACCGAATGCAGGAGCCCAAAATCTTGGAGGATGAGTCTAGTTTACCCGTGGACTTCGATCCAGCAACGTATTTTCAAGATACTGTCGGGATTACCTCGTATAAAGGAAAAACAGAGCGCATTATCCTCAAAGCAAATCACATAGCAGCAAAATACATTTCGTCTCAGCCCTTTCATCAATCTCAGCAACTCCTTGAAGAAAACGCCGAATTTAGTAGCTTTGAACTGAAGGTACTGGTGTCTGAAGAATTTATCCGAAATTTACTCGGCTACGCAGGAGAAATTGAGGTACTCGAGCCGAATAGTTTAAGAGAGGCCATCAGAGAACGGGCGCTTCAATTAAGTAATTTATACAAAAAGAATAAATCATAAAACCATGGAAATAGGTAAAGAAATCATAAATGGCGTTTGTCGCATTACCTTGAATCGACCTAGTGTCTTCAATTCATTTAACAAAACGATGGCCTTGCAATTGCAAGATGTCTTGGATGATTGTGCTGTCAATCCTGAAATTCGCGCAGTATTAATCACTGGTGAAGGAAAAGCCTTTTGCGCAGGACAAGATTTAGCGGAGGCAATAGATCCCGAAGGACCCGCTTTGCGTTCCATCGTAAAGGATCACTACAATCCAATCATTTTGAAAATTCGCGAATTGGAAAAACCGGTGATTGCAGCGGTAAACGGAGTCGCAGCAGGAGCGGGAGCAAATATTGCTTTGGCTTGTGATCTCGTTGTAGCAAAAAAATCGGCTTCGTTTATTCAAGCATTTTCCAAAATCGGACTTATTCCAGATTCAGGAGGGACGTACTTTTTGCCGCGTTTAATCGGCATGCAAAAAGCGATGGCTTTGATGATGACGGGGGACAAAGTTTCTGCTGACGAGGCGGAACGCATGAACATGATTTACAAGGTTTACGAGGACGAACAATTCGAAGAAGAAGCTACAAAACTGTCAGAGCAATTGGCTAAAATGCCGACACGCGGACTCGGATTAACGAAAAAAGCCGTGAATTTAGGCTTGTTCAATTCCTTAGAAGATCAATTAGATTTAGAAGAAAGTTTACAAACCGAAGCTGGCGAAACAGACGATTTCACGGAAGGTGTAAATGCCTTTATTCAAAAACGTCCAGCAGAATTTAAAGGAAGATGAGTAAAATAATTGGTGTTATTGGTGCTGGAACCATGGGTTCAGGCATTGCACAGGTGGCCGCACAGTGTGGACATCCCGTTTTTTTAATGGATGCGAATACAGAGCAACTCGAACGTGCAAAATCAGGAATTGAAAAGTCCTTGGTAAAATTAGTTGAGAAAGGAAAGTTCACAGAAGAACAGAAAATATCCATTGAAGCATCCTTGAGCTACGTCGGTTCGCTTGATGCACTTGCGACATGTGATTTAATCATTGAGGCGATTGTCGAAAAAATGGAAGTGAAGCATAGTGTGTTTTCAAATTTAGAGAACATCGTTTCGCCGCAATGTATTCTAGCGAGTAATACCTCTTCCCTATCCATTGCTTCCATTGGTTCGGCTTTGAAAAAATCAGACCGTATCATTGGAATTCACTTTTTCAATCCGGCAACAATTATGCCCTTGGTGGAAATCATACCATCCGTACAAACAAGTGAAGAAACGACTAACCAAGCTGTAGAATTAATTAAAGCTTGGGGTAAAACAGTAGTGGTGTGCAAAGACACACCTGGATTCATTGTCAACCGCGTGGCTCGTCCGTTCTATGGTGAAGCATTGCGCATGTACGAAGAAGGAATCGCCGATTTTGCAACAATTGACTGGGCCATGACACATTTTGGCGGATTTAAAATGGGTCCGTTCACCTTGATGGATTACATTGGAAACGATGTGAACTATGCCGTTACTGAGTCCGTTTTTCACGCATTTTATTACGATCCACGTTTCAAACCTTCTTTTACGCAGAAGCGTCACAGCGAGGCGGGATTTTATGGCCGTAAAACCGGTCGTGGATTCTACGATTACAGCGAAAATGCTGCGACGTTGAGTCCCACGATGGATGAAACACTTGGAAAACAAATCTTTGAACGTGTTCTGGTGATGTTGATCAATGAAGCCATCGATGCCGTGTTTATGCAAGTTGCATCCGCAGAGGATATCGATTTAGCGATGACGAAAGGAGTAAATTATCCGAAGGGATTATTAGTCTGGGCAGATGAACTCGGATTAGATTGGGTTTTAGCAAAATTGAATATACTGTTTGATGAGTATGGCGAGGACCGATACCGTCCTAACGCACTATTGAAACGCATGGTTGAAAATGGGAATAAATTTTATTCATAGTCAGGCAGTAAACTGATTAAATTCCCACCGAATATTGTTATTTTTGCACTCTAAATTATATTAAATGTCATACTTATTTACATCTGAGTCCGTTTCAGAAGGACATCCAGATAAAGTTTCAGATCAAATTTCTGATGCAATAATTGATCATTTCATGGCCTTTGACCCAAGTTCAAAAGTTGCCTGTGAAACATTGGTCACAACTGGACAAGTAGTATTAGCTGGTGAAGTGAAATCAACTTCTTACTTAGATGTTCAAGCAATTACTCGTGAAACGATTCGTCAGATTGGTTACACTAAATCAGAATACATGTTCGATGCGAATTCTTGTGGAATTTTCTCAGCATTGCACGAACAGTCATCAGACATTAATCAAGGTGTTGAACGCACGAATCCTGAGGATCAAGGTGCGGGTGACCAAGGAATGATGTTTGGTTATGCAACCATTGAAACAGATAACTATATGCCATTGGCATTGGACCTTGCGCACAAAATTTTGCAAGAGTTGTCTTACATCCGTAACAACGAATCGAACTTGATTCCTTATTTGCGTCCAGATGCGAAATCGCAAGTAACTATTGAATACTCGGACGACAATGTTCCTCAACGAATTGATACGATTGTTGTATCCACTCAACATGATGACTTTGATGCGGAAGAAACAATGTTGGCGAAAATCAAAAAAGACATCGTTGAAATCGTTATTCCACGAGTGAAAGCGAAATTGAAACCAGAACTTCAAGCCTTATTCAACGAAGCGATTACCTACCACATTAACCCAACTGGGAAATTTGTGATTGGTGGTCCTCATGGTGATACAGGTTTAACTGGACGTAAAATCATCGTTGATACCTACGGTGGTAAAGGAGCTCACGGTGGTGGAGCATTCTCTGGAAAAGATCCATCGAAAGTGGACCGTTCTGGAGCATACGCGACACGTCACATTGCGAAAAATGTAGTTGCAGCAGGACTTTGTGATGAAATTCTTGTTCAAGTTTCTTACGCGATTGGTGTAGCGGAACCATGTGGATTGTATGTGAATACATACGGTACATCCAAAGTGAATATGACCGATGGACAAATTGCTGAGAAAATCAGTGAGATTTTCGACATGCGTCCATACTTTATCGAGCAACGTTTGAAATTGAGAAATCCAATTTACCAAGAAACTGCGGCTTACGGACACATGGGACGTAAAAACGAAATCGTGACGAAAACGTTTAGAGCGCCGGACGGAACGACTATCTCTCGTGAAGTAGAATTGTTCACTTGGGAAAAATTAGATTATGTAGACAAAGTAAAAGCCGTATTTGGCTTGTAAAATATGAAGATCCCGGTTCACTGAATCGGGATTTTTTTTCGATTAAACCTTTTTGAATATGTCAAGTTTTAGAACCATTTGGACCACCGAAGATCGCTATGTAGAAGTGATTGATCAACGTGTATTGCCACACGAATTAGTTCATGTTAAATTGATGAACTACAAAGATGCAGATTTAGCGATTCGCAGCATGACCGTTCGTGGCGCACCACTCATTGGAGCAACAGCCGCTTACGGAATTTACCTCGCAGTTCGTGAACTAATTGAAGAACAACACGACGGTGAATTTTTAGATGAAGCGTTCGAAGTATTGCGTGCTTCACGTCCAACTGCGGTGAATTTGTTCTGGGCTTTAGATCGCATGCGTACAGCCTTGGATGAAGCCGACGATTTTCTTCAAACAGCGTGGGAAGAAGCGGGACGCATTGTCGAAGAGGACATTGAAACGTGTCGCATGATCGGTGTTCATGGTCTTCCGATCATTGAAGAATTAGCGAATGCCAAAAACGGAGAAACGGTAAACATATTGACACACTGTAATGCGGGCATGCTCGGATGCATCGAATGGGGAACGATTACCTCACCGATTTATCAAGCAAAAGCGAAAGGCATCAAGGTTCACGTTTGGGTGGATGAAACGCGTCCACGTAACCAAGGATCCAACCTAACCGCATACGAACTTACGCGTCATGGAATTGATCATACATTAGTCGTAGACAATACCGGCGGACACTTAATGCAGCACGGAATGGTCGACATGGTCATTGTTGGAACGGATCGCACCACGCGAGATGGGGATGTTGCGAATAAAATCGGAACCTATTTAAAAGCATTGGCGGCGAATGACAATCACATTCCATTTTACGTAGCCTTGCCTTCAACGACATTAGACATGAGCATTCGCGACGGATTGACGGAGATTCCGATTGAAGAACGCGATCAAAACGAAGTAAAATACATTCAAGGAAAACGCGAGGATGGTCAAATTGACCGCGTATTGATTTGTCCTGAAACGACACCAGCAGCGAATTACGGCTTTGATGTAACACCAGCTCGCTTGGTAACAGCGTTAATCACCGAACGCGGCGTTTGTCCGGCAAACGAAGCTGGTATTTTATCTTTATTTCCAGAGTACAAGGAAGCATGAAATTCTTAATCGTTCTTTTCGTATTTCTTTCCACTGTTTCTTTTGGACAATTGGAAGGCATTTGGCACAGTTCCTTCAAGGTGGCTGGAAAATCCTTGTTAATGGATTTGGACATCAAAGGCATTGGTCGTGATGGTACTGTATCGGTGATCATTCCTGATCAACCAGAGATCAAACCTCAAGAGATGGCTGTGTATTCTCTGTTTATCGATAGTTTGTATTTCCGTTGGGACCGAATTGGACTTACTTTCGCTGGAAAGTTAAAAAACGATAGCCTGAAAGGAATCATGAAACAAAGTGGACTTGAATGGCCTGTGATATTTACAAAAACAGAACAAAAGCTCCTTGAAAACACAGGTAGACCACAAGACCCAGTTGGTCCATTTTCCTACGAGCAAAAGGAACTTGAAATCAAGAATAAAAACATAAAAATTGCCGGAACGCTTACCTTACCGAAAGAAACTAATTTCCCAATAGTCATCTTAGTTTCCGGTTCTGGTCAACAAGATCGAGATTGTGAGCTTGTGGGGCACAAACCGTTTTGGATTTTAGCAGATTATTTGAGTGAAAATGGAATAGCTGTTTTTCGTTATGACGACCGCGGCATCGGTAAAAGTACAGGTGAGTTTGGTTCTTCCACAGAAACTGACTTCACCAGTGATGTACTTGCTATTTTCTCATACTTGAAGAAAAAATATCCTGGACATCCAATTGGTATTTATGGTCACTCTGAAGGAGGGATCATTGGTCTTCGTGCAGCTGCACAACAAAAAGAAATTGGATTCCTAATTGAATCTGCATCCGTTGGAACAAATGGGAAAGATGTTTTGGTGAATCAACAATATGACATTCCCATTGCATCAGGGATGACTGAAGAGGAAGCAAAATGGAATGCCCGTTTATTTGAGGAGGCTATCAACATTGTTTTAAAAAAGGAAACGGTTTCATTTCTGAAGGACTATGAGTTATGGTTGTCCACGGTCTGGATTGACCTACCATTATCTTTCAAGGAAGATAAAACGATGAATGACATGGCTACAGAAATGAGTGCCTTCATCAACAGTGACTGGGCAAAAGAATTTCTGAGTTATCAGGCTGCTGATTACCTAAAAACGGTGGATTTGCCCATGCTCATTATCAATGGAAAAAAAGACATTCAAGTTCGTTGGGAGGAAAACCAACTAGGATTCAAGCAATCTATGAATCCAAATACCTTAGCACATTCAACGTTTAAGGCCTATGACGACTTGAATCACCTTTTACAACCCTGTATAAAATGTAATATCTCGGAATACGCTACGATTGAAACAAGTATGAGTCCAATTGTGATGTCAGATATTTTAACTTGGATAAAAACAAACAAATAATGGGAAAAACAGTTGTGATTGTAGGAGCGACAGGCCTAACAGGGAATGCCCTATTGAATGAATTAATTCAAGCGCAGGAAGTTAGTGAAATACGCATTTTTGTTCGTCGCAACATCGACGGACTTCCAGAAAAGGTGAAGCAATTTGTAACAAACTTTCAAGACCTTTCTGCGATCAAAGAACATGTCATTGGAGATGTCATTTACTGTTGCGTCGGAACAACGCGTAAGAAAACACCAGATTTAACGGACTATCGAAACATTGATTTCGGGATCAATATTGGCATGGCGAAACTTGCGAAAGAAAATGGGATTCCAACCGTACATTTAATCAGTGCAATTGGCGCATCTACTAAATCGCGTATTTTTTACTCCAAACTAAAAGGAGAAATTGAGGAAGCGATGAAAAAATTGCAGTTTACCAATTGCTACATTTATCAACCAGGTATATTGATTGGCTCACGAATAGAATCACGTCCGTTTGAATTTATAGGACAAAAATTGATGTTATTTTTTGAAGGACTTCGTTTACTTCCAAAAAACGAGTACCATAGTATCCGAGTGGAAATAATCGCAAAATCGATGGTCAAAACACTTGGAAAAGAAGTGGAAGGGGTACACATGAAACGATACCAAGAAATGATTCGCTAATTCCATTGAACGTATTTTAGATAAAAAACAAAAGCCACTTCTCCAAGTGGCTTTTACCTACTGAATGTAAGAAGAAATAAAATTGTTTTCTAAACCTAATGCTCTGACTGTTCCTCTTGAAGTTGAATTTTCTTTGTAGATTGATTGGTAAATTTTTTCAGTATCACTATTTGCTATGTCCCGTTGAACAATACAAAGGTGCAACACTTCAGTTCATCTGTAAATGAGTCACGTCAACTAAGAACCTGATTGTTGTCAGTAAAAAACGAAAGGAAAAATCTATTTCGTTGAAACGAGTTTTTTCACCCCAA